>JABDQZ010000060.1 GCA_013041975.1 Gammaproteobacteria bacterium | reverse complement strand
ATCATCGGCATGCTCACTGCACGACACCTGCGCCTGGCTGGCAAACAGGTGACTTTAATCGATAAAGGTGAAACCGGGCGTGAGTCCAGCTGGGCCGGCGGCGGTAATGTCTCCCCTCTTTATCCCTGGCGCTATGCTGACAGTGTCACCCGACTGGCTGGCTGGGGGCAACGTCATTACGAGCTGCTTTGCAATGAATTGTTGGAAAACACCGGCATCGACCCTCAATACACACCTAATGGACTTCTGATACTCGCTCCAGAGGAATCCCAGCAGGCTGTTGACTGGTCTATGCGCTTTTCACGGCAACTTGAAATCCTCTCCAGTGATGAAATCGTTGAGATTGAGCCGGCAATGCGTTCCAACCTGAAAGCGGGCATCTGGCTGGAAAATATTGCCCAGGTACGCAATCCGCGTTTGGCAAAGGCCCTGCGTGCCGATATCGAGAAACTTGGCGTGAACATCCTTGCTCATCGACAGGTCGATAGCATTGATACTGAAAAAAGCAAAGTGGTTTCAATCACAACCGGCACAGGCAAGCTCCAGGCTGACCAATATGCTGTCTGCAGCGGTGCCTGGACGGGTGCATTACTGCAGCCCCTGGGTATTGCCATTCCCGTAGAACCGGTTCAGGGCCAGATGATCCTGTTCCAGGCTGAACCGGGAGCTATCTCGCGTATCGTGCTGGAAGACGATCGTTACGTTATTCCAAGACGTGACGGGCGCGTACTGTTTGGCAGTACCGTTGAGCATGTAGGTTTTGACAAACACACCACAGAATCAGCTAAAAACGAACTGCATGACATAGCCGTAGAGCGCTTCCCGGTTTTAAAAAACAAGCCCATAGAACACCACTGGGCGGGATTACGTCCCGGTTCACCTGACGGCATACCTGTCATCAGTCGTCATCCCGAATTTGACAACCTGTTTATCAATGCGGGGCATTTCCGCAATGGTGTGGTGCTGGCGCCTGCATCGTGCCAGTTGCTCAGCGAAATGATGCTCGGACAGCAAACCAGTTTTGATATCGAGGATTATGCGATTCGCTGAAAATAAAAACCCCGGCATTGCCGGGGTTAAAATGTTTATTATTGTTATTACTGACTAAACGTTTTAATCACTATTCGGCACCAATCTGCTTCATCAGTCCAAAGCTTTTCACAAAAGGACCCGCCATACGTGGATCTTTGATCATGCCTGGAAAGTCACCTTTTTTGAACTTCAGTTTACCCATGGCAAATGCCGTTCCCATACCGGCCATGCCAATGCCCTTCTCGACCCATTTCATCCAGTCTTTGTGGGAAGCACGCATATCCCAGTCCATCTCCTGGCCTGAGTAATCACCTGCTTCGACACATTCACCCTGTTTTACGATAAAAACGCCGCGCGGCTGGTCTTCGTCTTTGAAACCACAGGTAATAACAGAGTCAAAACCGATATCAGCCAGCTTGTTTCTGACGTCAGGCTCCGAATTCCAGGCTTCTTTCAATTCATTCATCCAGTCCGAGCTAAACAGTTCTGCCATAAATAGTCCTCCAAAATATAGTTAACAACAGTTTCACAATGGCACAGTCAATATATCCCAGCGATGCAATGGCGGCTTTTCATATTTATTTATGATGACTTCGAAATTTTTGCTATTGATCTTGCGCCGAAATTGATACAGATCATGCAAGATAAAAAATTTAGATAAACATGACATTTTTAATAGTCTAGAATCCTTTGAATTGTATTCTTAACCGGAAGCCGGCAATGCCAAACAAAAAGACCAAATACCCAACCACCAAATCGGGAAAAATCAAGAATGACGTTTACGAGAAGGAACTGTTCAAACTGCAACTTGAACTGGTGAAACTACAGGAATGGATTAAACATGAAGGTCTGAGAGTTGTCGTCATTTTCGAGGGCCGCGATGCTGCCGGCAAGGGTGGCGTCATCAAGCGTATTACCCAGCACCTGAATCCCCGTATCTGTCCGGTTGTCGCCTTGCCTGCTCCAACCGAGCGCCAGCAGAGCCAATGGTATTTCCAGCGCTATGTACCGCATCTGCCCGCAGCCGGCGAGATGGTTCTGTTTGATCGCAGTTGGTACAACCGCGCCGGTGTTGAACGCGTCATGGGATTTTGCACCGAAGAAGAACACCAGGAGTTTCTGCGTACATGTCCGGAATTTGAGCGCATGCTGGTACGTTCCGGCATCAAAGTGATCAAGTACTGGTTCTCAGTTTCCGATGAAGAACAGGAAAAACGTTTCCAGAGCCGTCTTGTCGAGCCTCACAAACGCTGGAAACTTAGCCCCATGGATCTTGAGTCGCGTGCACGCTGGATGGATTACTCGAAGGCCAAGGACGAAATGTTTGCCCATACGGATATCAAGCAGGCGCCCTGGTTTGTAGTTAATTCAGATATCAAGAAACACGCCCGACTGAACTGTATTGCGCATCTTCTCGACCAGTTTGAATACGAAGACCTGACACCGGATATGATCGAACTACCAGAACGTACCGATCGCGGTGCTTATATCAGACCACCAATGCATGATCAGACCTTTGTTCCTGAAATATATCCCGGTGGTGGAACCCCCAGGAAGCAGGCTGATTAATAAGGAGAGCCAGCCATAAGCCGGATTCTGTCGTGGATGGTCATTCATCTGGGATGACCGTCACCGATCACCTCATGCAACCTACCCGGAAACTCCCGCGGACCACGGGGTCAGCCCGAAAGCTGGTTGTTTCCCTATTTGGTCTTGCTTCGGATGGGGTTTACCCTGCCGCTTACTGTTACCAGAAGCGCGGTGCGCTCTTACCGCACCATTTCACCCTTACCAGAACAAGTCTGGCGGTATATTTTCTGCTGCACTGGCCGTAGGCTCTCGCCTCCCAGGCGTTACCTGGCATCCTGTCCTGTGAAGTCCGGACTTTCCTCTGCCAACACTGACTCAATCAGGCTGCTGACAGCGACCATCTGGCTGGCTCCTGGAGAAGATTCTAACAGACAAATAAACAAAGGTTATTTTTCTTTTATCTCCAGCGCCCGCTGGTAAAGCTCATTTTTCTTGTGTTCAGTTAATTTAGCCGCCATAACCGCGGCCTTTTTTACAGGCAGTTCTTCAAGCAATACTGCCAGCAGTTCATCAACATCGATTGCTGAGTCATCGCTTTTTTCTGCCTGGCTGACACCCTGAATCATCAGCACAAATTCACCTTTATGCTGATTCGGGTCGCTCGAAATAAAATCCTGTAAATCGATCAACGATGCAGTTTTAACCGTTTCATAAAGTTTGGTCAGCTCTCTTGCCACACAGGCATAACGGTCATGTCCGAAAACCGCTAACGCATCATCAAGACAGTCTGTTATGCGATGTGAAGACTCGTAAAACACCAGGGTAGCCATGTTCTTTTTCAGGGATTCAAAAAATTTCCGACGCTTGCCCGCCTGACGCGGTGGGAAACCACAGAAAATAAAACTGTCTGTTGGCAGACCGGATACTGACAAAGCCGTAATCACAGCGCTTGGTCCCGGCACGGGTATGACGTCAATACCATGTATACGGCACTCATTGACCAGCGGATAGCCGGGATCACTAATCAACGGTGTTCCCGCATCCGATATCAGCGCAATAGACTGACCTGCTTCAAGTTTTTCCAGCAGCCGGCCTGTTTTATCGCGCTCATTATGCTCATGCAGGGAAAGCAGATGTTTTTCCAGCCCAAAGAAAGAAAGCAGTTTGCGCGAATGCCGGGTGTCTTCTGCAGCGACCAGATCAACGTTTTCCAAAACCTGTAACGCACGCTTACTGATGTCATCCAGGTTGCCTATAGGTGTTGCCACCACATAGAGGGTTCCACTTTTGATAGTATTCGAGTTCATTGACACTGATTCTGCGACACAGGATACTTGAGTTCAATATCCGATTTCCCTTGATTCATGATCTTATGAAGCCTATTTCTCTGATTTTGTTGCTGCTTTCAAGCCTGCTGCTAGCCGCATGCACATCCAGTACAAGCACCAGGCTGGCAAAAACCAGCTCTCTGACAATCGATGCCCAGGCCGAACAGGCTTTAAACCTTTATAATTACGAGGACTACGCCAATGCCGCACCACTGCTGGAAGCGCTGGCCAGTCGTCCGTCACCTGAAGGCTGGGAATGGCAACTGCGAGCTGCTGATGCCCATTTACAGGCCGGTAATATAGAGCAATCCAGAATCCTTCTCGAGCCGTTGCTGGATAAAATGATGCCCGCAGACGCCATGTTGCTGATGCGCCTGGTTCAGGCCGATTTAATGTTGCAGACATTCAATCCCGAAGATGCCCTGAAATTACTACACAACCCTCCTGCTGCTGCAACCACAGACAACCTGCAGTATCGTTATTACGAACTCACTGCAGAAGCTTATCGCTTAAATGGCAACCTGATAGAAAGTGCCAACACCCTGCAACAGCTTGATAACATGCTGGTAGCAGACCCGGAACTGAGACTGGATAACCAGCTGGCGATTCTACGCACACTGGCAACCATGACCGACACAGCGCTAGATTTGTTAAAACCCGCTACACCGGGTGTCCAAAGCGGCTGGATGGAGCTGGCTCGCCTGATAAAATTACACGGTCAGGATCCTGGAACCATTGATCGTTACATTGCCGTTTGGAGACAGCAGTTTACTGATCACCCGGCAATGAACGAACTGCTGGACGGTTATTTCAAAAAACTCGGCAGCCAATACCAGAAAGCCTCACATATTGCCGTTTTGTTACCTGAATCAGGCCGCTATAAGGCAGCCGCCGCCGCAATTAAACAGGGGCTCACTGCAGCATGGTTCAGCCAACCGGCCGAGTCACGTCCGGTATTGCGTTTTTACGATAGCAGTAATCCTGAAAACGCCTGGCCCTTGTACACAGAAGCCACACAAAGAGGCGCTGACTTCGTCATCGGACCGTTACAGAAATCAGCGGTGACGCAATTGCTTCATGCCGGTGAATTGCCTGTTCCGGTGCTGGCTTTAAACCAGGTTACAACGGATACCGTACCGCCGGATAATTTCTTTCAGTACTCTTTATCACCGGAAGACGAAGCCCGTCAGGTAGCTGAGCATGCCTGGATCAATGGCAAACGCATGCCCGTGGTCCTGATGCCGACCAGTTCCTGGGGTAACCGTATCAGGGATGCCTTTGTCAAACGCTGGGAATCTCTGGGCGGACAAATTACTGAAATCCAGTCTTACGATGCAAAGAAAAGTGATTTTGGCATCCCCATTCAGGCCATGCTGGATATCGATCAGAGCAAACAGCGGCGCAAACGCCTGACAAAGCTGTTAGGAGAACGACTGGAATTTGAACCCCGCCGTCGCAATGATGTAGATTTCATTTTTGTCGCTGCCAATCCCGTGAAAGCCAGACAGATACGTCCGCAGCTGCAATTTCATCATGCGATTAATCTACCAATCTACACCACCTCGCATGCCTGGCAGGGCTTTATAAACTTCGACAAGGATCGTGATATAGAAGGCATCCTGTTCCCGGACATGCCCTGGTTACTGGCTGATGAAGGTGAAGAAGCCCTTTCTCTGGGCAGTTTCAAACACCTGACCCGTCAGAAACGCTCTAACTCATTTCGCCTGGTTGCGATGGGAATAGACAGTTACCAGTTGCCAGGACATCTTGCACGTCTGCAAAACAGTGAATTAGAGGCGCATGATGGCAAAACCGGGCAACTTTACATGGATCAGCTAAACAAGCTTCATCGCCAGTTGATCTGGGCGCAAATGAAAAACAGTAAGCCACAGGTCATTGGTTATGCGCCGCGTTTAACCTCTGTTATGCAGCAGATGAATCAAGACATCACTGTCGGCGAAGAACCCGAAGCAGTAAAAACAGAAATGTAGCTACATCATAATAGTTTCATCAAAAGGATTTGATATGAGCAGAAAAAGCGGCCAATGGCATGAAACCATTGCAGAAAAGTACCTTGTTCAACAGGGATTAAAACCCGTAACGAAAAACTTTCACGCCTTCCGTGGCGAAATTGATCTCATCATGCTGGATCAACACTCACTGGTATTTGTGGAAGTTCGTTTTAGAAAAAATACTTTTTTCGGTTCTGCCGCTGAAAGTGTTACCCGAAAAAAACAACTACATCTGGCGCATGCTGCCCAACGTTTTTTACAACTTCATCCCAAAATGTTTGATAAAGCCTGCCGTTTTGATGTCATTGCTATCACGGGTTCAGCCAATTTAGCTGATCAACTGAAAATTGACTGGATTAAAAACGCATTTCTAATAACATAGAACAATTGAAGATGAAAAAGACAACAATGACACTCAAGGATCTTACACAACAATATTTCCAGGACAGCATTCAAACCAAAATGCAGGCAATGGAAACACTGGCTGACCCTATCGTTAGTGCGGCTGAATATATCGTCAACCGCCTGATGCAGGGCAGTAAGATACTCAGCTGTGGTAATGGTGGCTCGGCAGCCGATGCCCAGCATTTCTCATCCGAGATGCTCAACCGTTTTGAACGTGAACGTCCCGGTCTACCGGCAATTGCGTTAACCACCGACACATCCACCCTGACCTCGATTGCCAACGATTACAGTTACGAGGAAATCTTTGCCAAACAGGTTAGAGCATTGGGACATCCTGGTGATTTACTGCTGGCTATCAGCACCAGTGGCACTTCAGCCAATATCATCACTGCCATCGAAGCAGCGCATGAGCAGGATGTCGGCATTATTGCCCTGACAGGAAAAGACGGGGGTCCCATTCACAGCATGCTCAACGACACTGATATTGAGATAAAGGTTCCATCAAGTTCTACAGCGCGCATACAGGAAGTGCATTTATTAACTATACACTGCCTGTGTGCGCTGATTGATACCCAACTACTCGGTAGTGAATAAAATCCCAAGAGAAAACCAATGAACAAAATAACACTGATTACCGTCCTTATTATTCTATCTGCAGCCAATATCCTCTCAGGCTGCGCAACTGCCGTTGTTGGCGGCGTAGCAACCGGAGCGGCTGTCGTTCATGACAGACGCACGACCGGTGTGGTGATTGATGACCAGGAAATTGAACTGCGTGCAATGAAGCTACTTCATGATCATCCTGAAATTACCTCACGCAGTAATATTTCGGTAACCAGCTACAACCTGGCCGTGCTACTCACCGGTCAGGCTGAAAGTGCTGAAGTGTCGGGTCAATTTGCCAACCTGATCAGCAGACTTCCACGTGTTAAAAAAGTCCACAATGAAGTTCTTACAGCAGCAGAAAGAACCTTCACGGAAAGCACCAGCGATATCTACCTGACCAGCCGCGCTAAACTGGCATTGTTCGATGTTGATATCGCGGATTTCGATCCAACCCGAATCAAGATCGTTACCTCACAGGGAACGGTTTACATGATGGGACTGGTGACCCGGGCTGAAGCTCAGGCGGCCTCTGACAAGGTACGATTTGTCAGCGGTGTGAAACATGTTGTCAAAGTCTTTGAATACATCGACTAATGACTTTTGAGGCTTTGCCTCAGGGCATCATCGATGAACTCACCGGTTTTGTCGGGAAAGATAACCTGCTGACCTCTCAGGCAGACTGCATCGCCTACGGTTATGACAACAGCAAACTTCAGGCTACGCCACAAGCAGTTATTCTCGCTGATGACACTGAACAGCTGGAAAAGGTTGTCGCCCTTTGCTACGAACACCAGATCCCCCTGATTGCACGTGGCCGGGGTACCGGCACGACCGGCGCGACTGTGCCAGTGCACGGTGGCATCGTGCTGTCGTTTGAACGCATGAACAGCATACTCGAGATCGATGCCGATAACCGCGTTGCTCGAGTACAACCGGGTGTTATTAACCAGACCTTGCAGGATGAACTGGCCAGGCAAGGCTTTTTCTGGCCACCCGATCCAACCAGTGCAGCCAACTGCACTATTGGCGGCAACCTCGCCTATAATTCGGCCGGCCCTCGCGCCATCAAATACGGCACTCCCAGAGAAAACACCCTGGCTCTCACTGCCATTGACGGAACCGGCAGAAAGTTTTCTACAGGAGTTAAAACCACCAAGGGTGTTGTCGGTTACGACCTTACCCGTCTTCTCATCGGTTCTGAAGGCACACTGGCTATCATTACCGAAGCAACACTGAAACTCACACCACTCGCCCAGGAAAAGCGCACCATGCAGGCCTCCTTTAACTCGGTGAATACTGCTGCTCAAGCTGTTTCAGCGATAATGTCTCAACCTGAAACACCCTGTGCTCTCGAAATCATGGACGAAGCAGCCATCAACATGGTCAGACAGTATTCTGACCTGGGTCTTGATGACAACATCAAGGCCATTTTAATGATCGAGGCAGATGGCAACACTCACAGCCTGCCACAGTCGGTCGAAGCCATAGAGTCTGCGTGCCAGAATGCGGGACTGGTTTCTTTTGAAATTGCCAATGATCAGGAAACTGTCGAGCGACTCTGGAAAACCCGCAAGGCGCTGTCACCCGCCTTACGTAACATTGCACCGAAAAAAATTAATGAAGATGTGGTGGTACCCGTATCCCGTATCCCTGAACTGATTGAGGGATTACAGCAGATCGCTTCTGAATATCAGATTCAGATTGTAAATTTTGGTCATGCAGGCAATGGAAATATTCATGTCAACATGCTCCTGGATACGCAAAACCCGGTGCATGCCAAAAACAGCGATGCCTGCCTGAAAGCGATTTTTGAACTGGTACTGAAACTGCAAGGCACCTTGTCGGGTGAACATGGCATTGGCCTGATAAAACGTGATTACATCGATATGGAACTTGATCAGCACTCAATCAAGCTAATGCGCCTGATCAAGCAGCAGTTCGATCCGGGCAATATTCTCAACCCGGGGAAAACGCTTCCGAAATCCTGAATACGCTTTAATACTGACAATGCCATCGTTTTCCTGCGAAAATACCCTAATGTAATATTCTGATGAGGCAGGCATGCTGGAGCTTCCATCCTGGGCGGTATACCTGGGAGTCGAATTAATTATTCTGCTAATTGTTGTCATCGTGTTTCTCATGGTGGCCTGGCAACGCTCCTCTGCAAAATACCGCAAACTCACCACGGAACTGGCCGAACAACTCAGGCATGTAAAACGCAAGCTGAAAGACTGTAAAGTCAGTCATCAGGATAATGGCGCTGACAGCAAACAAAACCCGTCAGAAGAAGACAATAATGCCCTCAGAGAAGAAATCGAAACCCTGAAAATCCAGCTGGAACAGGCACGCAATAACCCGTTCATACAGGAAAAAATTGATGCGCTGACTGCTGAAAATGAGGATTTACAGGCTGAGTTAAACGCACTTCGCAATCGATAGAAAAATTTCCCCTTGGTATTCAATAGCTAAGCTATCCTTATTGCGCTATTGATCCTCATCATGGGCGATTGCAGAAAAGCTGTGCTATAGTCGCGCGTCACGGTCAGACTCAAATCTCGGCCGACAGAATTCCAAATCGAAAATTGAGGACTTAAATATGTCTAAACAACATCCTGTAATTGCGATTACCGGTTCATCTGGCGCAGGTACCACCACGGTAAAACGCGCTTTTGAGCATATTTTCTATCGTGATGGCATCAAGGCTGCCGTTGTAGAGGGAGATAGCTACCACCGTTATGATCGTGTAGAAATGCGCTCGAAAATGGCTGAAGAGCACCTGAGTCACTTCGGACCACAGGCCAATCGTTTCGACAAGCTTTCTGAACTGTTTGAAACCTACGGTAAAACCGGTAGCGGTGAAAAGCGTTACTACCTGCACAGTGAAGAAGAAGCCGATGAGCATAATGCACGCCTTGGCACGGACAAAAAGCCAGGTGAGTTCACTCCATGGGAAGCTTTGGAAGAAAACACTGATGTACTGTTCTACGAAGGCCTGCATGGCCTGGTAAAATCTGAAGACCACAACGTGGCAGAACACGTTGATCTGGGCATCGGCGTTGTACCCAACGTCAACCTGGAATGGATCCAGAAAATCCATCGTGATAACGCCGAACGTGGTTACTCCGCAGAAGCTACCGTTGATACCATCATGCGACGCATGCCGGATTACATCAACTACATCACGCCACAGTTCACACAAACCGATATCAACTTCCAGCGTGTAGCAACGGTTGATACTTCAAACCCGTTTATTGCACGTGATATTCCTACCCCGGATGAAAGCTTCATCGTTATCCGTTTCAAGGATCCTGCAAAACACAACATTGATTTCCCTTACCTGCTAAACATGCTGGAAGGCTCTTTCATGTCTCGTCGCAACACCATTGTTGTACCAGGCGGAAAAATGGGCTTTGCCATGGAAATCATTCTTTCTCCAATCATTGAACAGATGATGGATGACAAATAACAACAGGTTTTCTGCTTGAATAAAAAAGGGGCCGTCAGGCCCCTTTTTTATTTATCATCTCGACCGCTGGAAGCGACCTTTTCTAAGGAAAACCAGGTAAACTCAAGACTCCTCGGCTTTGCCCGGGATGACAACAGCTAAATAAATCAGCGTAAACCTAAAACTCATCAAAACCCGCCTTGCGGTACCATTTCCTGCCTTCTTCCTCATCCTTAGGCACGCCTCGTCCCTCAAAATAAATCATACCGAGGGTAGTCATTGAACCAATCAGTTCATGCTCTTCGGCCGCTTTTTTGAACCATTCAATGGCCTTGCCAGTATCCTGCTCGACACATTCACCTTCCAGATACATAAATCCGAGTCCATGAATAGCAAGCCCAAGCCCTGCTTCGGCTGCCGCTTTCATGTACTTGTAGGCCATTAAAGGATTTTCGACCATTCCGAGACCATTTTGCGCCATGATGGCCATGCGATACTGGGCTTCGGGATTTCCCTCTTCGGCCATGGGAGCCAGAAACATTTTTGCCTGGGTAAAGCTTTTGGTCTCGAAAGCGGCGATACCGCTGCTGAGATTCATATCATATTCGTCTTGCTGGTGAGTCATAATGTTCACTTCCGAAAAAAATTTGTTGATTATATTACACCACCATTACAACAATGCTCTCTTGGAAAAAATCAGGGTAATTACTGATTGTAAATTTCACTCACAATTTCTACTCTTTGAGCTCACCAACTGGAGCGACTACATGCCCTTTCCTGCCCGTATTTTACCGGTTCTTTTTTTCCTGTTTTGTTTTAGCCTGTCGCCCAGTTCAATGGCCAATATCGCCAAAGACACCGAAAGTCAGCGAAAAATGTTTCTTCAAGCCGAAAAAGCCCTGCAACGCGGCCAGCTAAAAACCTTCACCAAGCTGAAAAAGAAACTGGAACATTATCCGCTATATCCTTACCTGATATACAAAGACCTGCGTAATAACCTGCATCGCCAGACAGATAAAAGCATTCGCCACTTCATCGATACTTATGAAGACACACCGCTTGCAGGTCGACTGCAATCAGCGTGGCTGAAAAAGCTCGGCAAAACACGTCGCTGGAAACAGTTTTTATCTTTCCACGAAAAAGGCAAGGGAGAAACCATCACCTGTTATCACCTGAATGCCCTGCTGGAAACCGGGCAGAAAGACAAGGCAATGCCGCTGATCACCAACACCTGGTTACATGGTAAATCACGACCAAAGGAATGTGATGAACCTTTCAGGCAATGGAAAAAAGCGGGCTATCAAACAAACGAACGTATCTGGAAACGTATTTCACTGGCATTGGAAAATAATGAAGTCAGTCTGGCACGCTACCTGTCCCGTTCCCTTGATAAAAACAGTCGCAAACATTTCGATCAATGGCTGGAAATCAGAAAAAACCCTCAGGGACTGGCTATTAAGTCATTTTCCGACAAACACCCCTACCAGGAACTGGCATTTGTCCACGGCATTGAAAAACTGGCTCAAAAAGACTTGCCAAAAACCCTTGAAATCTGGAACCAGTTGCGTCGTGACATTGTGCAAAATCCCGAGTTGATCGCTCGCGTGGAAACAAAACTGTCTCTCAAGTTTCTGAAAAAGGACTCTATGGAGGAATACGATTACCTGGTTTTCGCTGAACCCTGCCATGATGATACAAAACTCCAGGAAATCCGCATTCGGGCAGCCCTCCTCAACGGGCAATGGTCCGATGTATTAACCTGGATTGAGCGCATGCCCGCAGAACATCGCAATAATGATCGCTGGACCTACTGGCGTGCTCGTGCGCTGCAAATGACCGGTCAAAAAGAACAGGCCAGTCAACTGTTTGCAAAGGTATCGAAACAACGCAGTTTTTACGGATTCATGGCAGCTGATGCCAGTGGTACCGATTACTCCCTTAACCATGCTGCGATAGATACTGACAATGACGTTCTTTCAACGGTTTCAAAAGAACCCGGTATTCGACGCGCCAGGGAATTACTAGCCCTGGAACGTTACCTGGATGCACGTCGTGAATGGTATTTTATTACCCTGACTTTCGACCAGGATGAGCTGATTGCAGCTGCACAAATAGCCCATGAATGGCAATGGCATGACAGGGCCATCTCATCACTGGCCAAGGCCAAAGCCTGGAACGATCTGGGTATCCGTTTTCCACTGAAACACAAACAACAGGTACTGAAAGCGGCCAAACACAAGGAAATTGATCCACCCTGGATCTACGCCATGATGCGTCAGGAAAGCGCCTTTATGCGCGATGCCCATTCCTCAGCCGGAGCACTGGGACTCATGCAACTGATGCCGCGCACAGCTAATTCTGTAGCCCGCAAACTTAAAATGCGAAATCCAAGCAAACAGGACCTGTTTAACCCAGAAAAAAATATCCGTCTGGGAACAACTTATCTGCAACAGGTGTATCAACAGCTGGATAAAAACCCGGTACTCGCAATCGCCGCCTACAACGCCGGTCCACATCGCGTAAAACGCTGGTTACCCGAAAGCAATATGCCCGCTGATATCTGGATTGAGTTAGTTCCATTCAGGGAAACAAGAAATTATGTGAAAAGCGTGCTGGCCTACAACGTCATTTACGCCAAAAAACTGGGAATTGAAAATTTCAGAATGAAACAGCGAATGCCGGAAGTTATCAAGCAAGCCAGTTTCCGCAAGCTAGCTTCTAAATAGTCTGCTTTCAGATGCGAAGGCCGGTTTCAGTTGTCTTTCCCGGAAGTCTCATTCTTCATGGATTTGGAATGAAAAGTACGAAGTATAAGGATGTATTCACAGCGCCTTCTGGAAAGCCGCGCTGGAACTATCGAACTTAGCTACCCCGCGCCATCATCGCTTCAACAAGCTGATCTTCAACCTCGATACGTGTCGCGATCTCTTCCCCAAGCTTGGCCAGGTCATCATTCAAATGATCCAGCGGCTCTGTGTGCGTCAATGCGTCATATTTATCATTAAAGGCAACAGCGAATTCAGTAGCCTCTGCAATTTTGGGATAAATCTTGTTAGCAACTCCAACCACCTGCTGACGGCGTTCCTCTCCTGAGAGAATACGACTGTAAATTTCAAAATGTCCAAAAGCAGAATAATCAACCAGTACCTGGCAGAACTCTTCAAGCATTTCGCGTGAAGGCTTGTCAGGCGTGTAGGGATCCAGCCCCGCTACCCGACAAAAATGCACCAGCATGTCACGACGCTCGGCAAGCAACTTGCTGACCATTTGTTCTGTTTTTTCTCTGGGTTTTGTTGCATCATCCACAGTCATTGCATTACCTGTAACATTTTCTAAACAAATAATATTAGGTAAGACCATTATGAACCTATTTGCATTTGAAGGAAATCAAAACCCGACCCATTGAGCAGAAAACCTGACATGCCGCAATTAGAAAAAAAATATCAGGCACTTATTTTCGCACTACTGGTTTTCTGCGCTCCTTTGAATACTTCCGCAGCCAGTTATTCACGCGACAATATCTTTATCGAAATGATGCGCACCATGCTCGAAATCATGGGCGTGATTGACGATGATGATGATTACTACAACCAGCCCTACCCAAGCTATAACCAGTTTCCATTGTTTAACTACCAGGGATGGAGCCCACAAGGCACGCCTACCCCCTGGCAGTCCATGCCCCAGGCAATGGCATGGCAGCAAATGCTGTCGGGTGGTTATCCAGGCCTGCCTGGATATAATCCCCTTGCAGGCCAATTGGACCCGGGGGCTGTTATCCCCTATCTTCCAGGGTACCAGTCCGGCAAAGCACCAGCCTACAAACCTCACTGGGTTGAGGGACGCTGGGCTGCCAGCGACGGCATGATTATGGAAGTCCGTCAGGGGAAGGTAAAAATGTTTTACCGGCATTCGCCTGACCAGGTTCAAAGTGGCATTATTCGCCTGAAAGAACACTGGCTGGGAATTTATTTTCCTGCACAGCAATTTGCACGTCAGTATGAATTTGCCTACAAGGATGACAGGCTGGCATTGCGTGATATCGACGGCAACCTGATGTTATTCAGGCGGATGACGAACTGGGCCATTCCTTTGCAGGGTTATTAACAATACCGGGCAAGCCGGTTTTTTAGATAACCCCGGTCAACTTGATGCCGACAATAATCATTAATAGCGCAAAAAACCGTTTTAATAAGCCAACTGGCACACTATGGGCCAGTTTTGCTCCGACAGGGGCAAATAATACGCTCAATACAGCTATAGAAATTAATGCCGGCAGATAGATATATCCCCAACTGTATTCCGGCATCGCCAGATTACCCCAGCCTGTCGCCATAAATCCGAGAAAACCTGCTAGAGCAATGGGCAACCCGCAGGCACTGGATGTTGCCACTGCCTGGCGAATCGACACATTGTGCCAGGTCAGAAATGGCACCGTCATGGAACCGCCACCAATACCGACAATACCTGAGACGGTTCCAATCACTCCACCAACAGCATTCATTACAGGCCAGGCGGGCAACATACGCCGGGAAACTGCCTGTGTCTGGAAAAACATCTGTAATCCGACCGAGATTGCAAACACCCCAAAAACCAGCTGCAGGATACGGGTATTCTGATCACTGGCAATCCAGGCTCCCAGCAAGCCGCCCAGAAACAATCCTGCTGCCAATTGTCCTGTCAACTTCCAGAGAACGGCACCG
>JABDQZ010000124.1 GCA_013041975.1 Gammaproteobacteria bacterium | reverse complement strand
GTATTCTTCTGGCCCGGTGGTACTGCACGTACAAAAGGATCATCAATCATGATGCCTTTTTTTCCATGGCTGTCGGCAACCGCTGCTGTCGAAATGGAAAGAGCCAGTGGCAGCGACACGATAGCCGCCAGTTTGGTTACGATTGATTTCATTGGAATTACTCCTGTTTACTTGGTTTACGTCGATTAGTTATTTAAATAGTTTCGTATGGTCTTGACCATCAAAAGAGGATCACTGGCATGTGGAAAGCTTTCCTTCAATTGTCCTTTTTGATCCACCAGATAAGTGAACGAGGAATGATCTATCAGATAGCCACCTTCCGACTCCCCGGTCACTTTCTGGTAGGCTGCTCCGAATTTTTTGGCTACGGTGGCTATAGTTAATTCATCACCAGTGACGCCGATCAGGCTTTTATGAAAATACTTCACATAGTTATCCAGGTGATCGAGTGAGTCCCGCTCAGGATCAACACTGAGAAATATCGGCTGGATCCGTGATAACTCTGTTTCATTCAGTTCATTTAATGCCTGGGTCAGATGAGAAAGATTGGTCGGACAAATATCAGGACAAAAGGTATAGCCAAAATAAATCAGCACCAGTTTTCCCCGGTAGTCTTTCAAATCGAATTCGCCGTACTTGCTTTGCAATACAAAGTCGCCACCTGTCGGAGCAACATTGATACTTAAAGCTGTAGCATCATTTTTTTTGACCATTTGCATACCCAGAAACATACCCAGCAGCAACATAAGCAATACCACTACAACGAATTTCATATTCATGGTTGTTCTACCTCGAAGCGAAAAGGAGCGATCATCACACCTTTTTCAGATTTAACAATGACAGTGGCCTGCCACAACATTTTGTCCAGCGTACAGACTGAAAGAGAGGCCTGACCGGAAAAAAAGCCATCGTTATCCCTTTTCAGTTCAGGACGATAAAACCCCATATCAATACCAATACCCTGAAAATCAACCAGAACCTGTTGAGCATTCATGTTCGAGAGCTGTACCTGTAATTCAAGTTGAGTCAGTGGTTTGATTGGTCTCGGATTCATAGAGAACAGCAGGCGACCACCATGATTGAAACGTGCCTCGCAGGTAGCGTTATGGACATCACAGGTACTGTCTACAACGCCTGTTTCAACAGCATCCAGTGTCGTTTCACGCCAGACAAAAAAAGCAAAAATGATCACAGGAACTATCAGAAAAGCTGCCATTACCACGACTGACAGTTTCTGCTTGTTAACCTCTGCCACCATCAGTTTGCCTCCAGGTGCAACCTGAAAGGTCTGACTTTAAATTCGACCTTTTTCTGATAACCATTTTCAAATAACAGAATGATAGGTATCAGCCTTTCTGTATTGATCATTTGCCTGGGATTTAACAACATCAGGTGGTAACCACCCGGATTAAGTTTGAGTGTCTGACCAGCTTGGATAGTGACTGTCGACTGCTCAATCATGCGAGCAAAATCTGTCTCCCTGTCAACCACCGTCTGATGCAGAACAACCTCTTTAAAAAAAGCACTTTCAGCACCAGACAAAGTCATCGTGTTGGAAAAATGATTGGTGATATCCAGGTAGCCGGCGAGTGCTGAAACACTAGGAGGTGCTTCAGGAATCCAGGCATTATCAACTGCAATATCATCCTGCACAGAACAGGACGTCAGCATGCCTGAAAACAAGATCAGTCCGACACTAAAAAAACGATTGGAAATGACGAACCACACGCAAACCTGCTCCATTGAGAACAACTGGGGAATTATAGTTTTGTCCAGGCTAAGCGGACAATGTGGCGAATTGTCGCACCCAATCAATAACGGTAGGCTTTTTCGATCATTTCCTTGGTTATCACACCGTAGATTCGGTTGCCACCGAACTTGATTCGGCGTACCACAAACAGAGCCTCAAAATTACCAGGCTCAAGCCTTTCGTAGGCTTCCTGACAATTTGCCTGCAAGTCAATCGTTGACACCTGCCAGCGCTCAGCCGGGATACTCATCAGATCAATTGAGTCTTCCTTTTCCTCGTCACTGGCTTCCATATACTTGGCCAGCTCTACAGCCGGCATTAATGTCGATGTTTCCCCATTGGAATCAATCAGAATGAAAGCCGTTTTCTGCTGCAGAATTTCTTCAGCCAGTTTTCTGGTGATCTGATGACTGACATGCACGAAATTTCTTTCCATGATTCCGGCAACGCCTGATCTACGCAATGTTTGCAGTATCGGATTGGTATTGTAATCCTTACCTGCCGCTTTCATCATGGAAACAAACACTGACTCTTTCCTGAATAATTCGCTCGATGTCACTCCGGCAACAACCACGGCCAACATACCGGGCAATATGATGGCCGGATTGTCAGTCAGTTCCAGCATCGCCACCAGGGCCGCCAAAGGTGCCTGCAAACTGGCGGACATCATTGCCCCCATGCCAAGCAGTGCAAAAAAACCGATATGCGTCTCTATTTCAAAAGGCAGCAATATGGCCAGGTTGCCAATGGCTGCGCCCAGCATGGCACCGATAAACAATGTTGGACCAATCATGCCACCGGGCACCCCGAGGCCGACAACAACAGCGGTAGCGACGACCTTGACAAGTACCAGGGCAACCAGCAGCCAAAGCCCTATTTGCGCATTGAGCGCCAGCTCTA
Organism: Gammaproteobacteria bacterium; assembly: GCA_013041975.1. Classification (GTDB taxonomy): domain Bacteria; phylum Pseudomonadota; class Gammaproteobacteria; order Chromatiales; family Chromatiaceae; genus JABDQZ01. Next base: position 1,715 of record JABDQZ010000124.1, on the reverse strand, counting down.
CCGTGTCATAGCCGATTCCCATGACTTGCGGCATCAATATGGCGATCCCCCCCATGCTGATACCGGCAATCATTAGACGCCACCAGATTGCGATATGACGAGACTTTAGCGCAATCTCCTGCAACAGATGCACAAAGCCTGCCGACACGCTACCTGCAATAATGCCAAGTATGACAACAATCCCCAGTTCCAAGTTAGAACCCATTTCCATCACGGGAATACTGAAAGCCGGCTCATTACCAAACACACTATTGGATAGTGCAGTGGCACTCACCGCTGCAAGAATCACCGGTATAAAACTGGCGACGGTATATTCCATCATCACGACTTCGAGTGCGAAGATAACGCCCGCCAATGGCGTATTAAATGATGCTGCGATACCTGCTGCTGTACCGCAGGCTACAAAGGTTCTGATCGCGTTATTGGGCAATGACAGGTACTGCCCCATCAAACTACCTGCTGCAGCCCCCAGAAAGATATGCGGCCCCTCCCTGCCAACGGAATGGCCACCGATAATGGCAAAAGCTGCTCCAAAAAACTGCAGGATAAATCCGCGAACTGTCAGGTGCCCCTGATGATAGTTCATTCGCTCCATAACACGGGCCACGCCCAGTACCGGCATGTCCCTGCCAATCCAGCGAAACAGTATCGCAATGGCTACTGCACCAAGCAGCGGATAGATAAAAGCTTCAACGCTTGAAAGCAGTTCATAACTTTCGGGACCGGTGCCGGGCAGCAGCCAGTCCTGGGTTTCTTCTACCAGCAGACGAAAAACGATAATGACAAATCCGGCCAACAGGCCGGATAACAACCCCAACAGGGAAAGTTGTAACAGGGCATCCGGACGCGCCAGGCGAATTCTGGCCTCGTCAAGAGGATTTACGTTATGGCTTTTCAGCTTCGAGAAATATTTTTTCATTCAGTGGCAGTAATTAACAAATCCGTTATCTGCTCAAGCAAACCGAGATAAGGCAACTACGTGATTTCGACATTGGGTAACTCACTGCGCTTCTTTTCAATCTCGACTGGTATATCTTCCGCCTCACGACGACTGTGATGTGCTACCAGGAGTAATGCTTTCATAGATTTTCTCCTTATGCATCCAGGCTCTTGCTGGCAATTTCAAAAACATCACTGGAGATAGATTCAACACCGGCAATTCTTTGCAATTGTGTTTTCATTAAATCCTGACGAATAGTATCGTAGCGCTTCCAGCGCGAAATAATTCTCAACAGTCTGGCAGCAATCTGCGGGTTAAGTCCATCCAGCTCAATGACATTATCCGCAAGAAACCTGTAACCCGCTCCATCTGCCTGATGGAAACACAGCGGATTGGCACTGCAGAAAGCACCAATCAGGGAACGCACCTTGTTGGGATTGGTCATGGAAAACAGTTCGTGATTCATCAACTGTTTTACCTGCTGCAAAGTGTTTTCACGGCTTGAAGTCGCCTGTGCCACAAACCATTTATCCATGACCAGCGCATCATGTTTCCAACGCTGCTCAAAATCATCGATGATCTGCTGGCGTTGAGTAAAATCACTATCGGTTATCAGTGAAAAGGCAGCCATGGCATCAGTCATGTTCTGTGCGTTTTCATACTGCCTGACACAAAGCTGTTCAGCTCCAGCATTGCCTGACATCACCAGATACGATAAAACGATATTTTTTAATGCACGCCGTGCAATCGCATCACTGGTTATACAGTATTCACC
>JABDQZ010000054.1 GCA_013041975.1 Gammaproteobacteria bacterium | reverse complement strand
GGTGGTGTCTATCGTGATCTGCCTGAGCAGATGCCCCAGTATGCGAACCAGTGGAAATCAGATAAGGAAAATACACGTCGCAATGAAAACCGCCAGGGCTCGTTGCTGGACTTTATCGAAGATTTTACCAACCGTTTCCCCGGTTACGTGGATGAATACGAAACCCTGCTGACGGATAACCGTATCTGGAAACAGCGTACGGTTGGTATTGGCCGTGTCTCCCAGGTGCGTGCGAAGCAGCTGGGCTTTACCGGTCCGATGCTGCGTGGTTCCGGTGTTGAATGGGATCTGCGCAAGAAACAGCCTTACGCTGTTTACGACAAGCTGGACTTTGATATTCCGGTCGGTCGCAACGGTGACTGTTATGACCGTTACCTGGTACGCGTTGAAGAAATGCGCCAGTCCAATCACCTTGTCAAGCAATGCATTGAATGGCTGCGTAAAAACCCCGGTCCGGTGATGGTCGAAGACCACAAGATTGCACCACCGACACGCACCGCAATGAAAGATGACATGGAAGCACTGATTCACCACTTCAAGCTGTTTACCGAAGGCTATTGCCCACCGAAAGGTGAAGTTTACGGCAGTGTTGAAGCACCTAAAGGTGAGTTTGGAACCTATATCATTTCCGATGGTGCCAACAAACCTTACCGGGTGAAGATCAGGGCGCCGGGTTTTGCACATTTATCCGCCATGCATGAGATGTCAAAAGGCCACATGCTGGCTGACGTGGTCGCTATCATCGGCACCATGGACGTTGTATTCGGGGAGATCGACCGCTAATGGCTTATCGCAATGAACCAATGGCTACAGTCAAACCGGCTGTAGATAAAGCAAGCCTGTTTTCAGAAGACGTGCGGGCTCAGATCGATAAGTGGGTTGCCAAGTATCCCGATGAATGGAAACAGTCTGCGGTGATGGCTGCGCTGATGATCGTGCAGCAAGACAACGGTGGCTGGCTGACCAATGAACTGATGGACAAGGTGGCAAGCTACCTGGATATGGCGCCGATTGCTGTCTACGAAGTCGCCAGTTTCTACTCTATGTATGAGCTTAAGAAAGTTGGCAAGCATAAAATCTGCATGTGTACCAACGTGTCGTGCATGATCAATGGTTCTGACAAGATGGTTGAGCATCTTGAAAATAAACTGGATATCAAACTGGGTGAAACCACCAAAGATGGTCGTTTCACGTTAAAAGAAGTCGAATGTCTGGGGGCCTGCGTAGGTGCTCCAATGATGCAGATCGGTGAGAAGTATTTTGAAAACCTCACACCTGAACTGATCGACTCTATTCTGGACAGTCTGGAGTAAGCATCATGGCAAACGAAGTCTGTTTTAAAGATTTACATCTCGATCGTCCCTGGTTGCTGGAAACCTACCAGAAAGAGGGCGGTTACGAAGCACTGAAGCGGATCATCAAGGAAAATATTACGCCCGAAAAGATTATCGAAGAAGTGAAAGCTTCCGGTCTGCGTGGTCGTGGTGGTGCCGGTTTCCCCACTGGCCTGAAATGGAGCTTTATCAACCGTGCGGCGCCTATTGATAAATACGTGGTCTGTAACTCGGACGAAGGTGAACCGGGTACCTGTAAAGATCGCGATATTTTACGTTACAACCCACATGCATTGATTGAAGGTATGATCATCTGTGGTTATGCGATCGGTGCCAAGGCTGGTTACAATTATATTCGTGGAGAGTTCTGGGAACCTTACGAGCGCTTTGAACAAGCGATTGAAGAAGCGCGTGCAGCAGGCTTCCTGGGTAAGGATATTCTGGGTTCGGGTTTTGATTTTGACCTGTATTCACATCTTGGTGGTGGCGCCTACATTTGTGGTGAAGAAACGGCCTTGCTTGAGTCCCTTGAAGGCAAGAAAGGTCAGCCAAGATTTAAACCGCCATTCCCGGCGATGTTCGGCCTGTATGGTAAACCAACGGTCATCAATAACTCTGAGACCCTGGCTTCTATTCCTTTAATCATCACCTCAGGTGGTGAGTGGTTGAAAAACCTCGGTGTTGAAAACAGCGGTGGTACTAAACTGTTTTCTGTCTCCGGTAATGTTAACAAGCCGGGTAACTTTGAAGTGCCCATGGGGATGCCGTTTTCCGAACTGCTGGAGATGGCAGGCGGTGTCACCGATGGCCGTAAACTCAAAGCAGTGATTCCAGGTGGATCATCCGCACCGGTGATTCCCGGTGAGCAGATGATGGACCTGACCATGGATTATGATTCCATTGCCGGTGCAGGCTCCATGCTCGGTTCAGGCGCTGTCATCATCATGGACGATAGCAACTGCATGGTTAAAGTGCTCGAGCGTATGTCCTATTTCTACTATGAAGAATCCTGTGGCCAGTGTACGCCATGCCGTGAAGGTACCGGCTGGCTGTATCGCGTGGTCAGCCGCATTGAAAATGGCAAAGGCCAGAACAGTGACCTGGATCTGCTGGATGATGTGGCCGACAAGATTGCCGGTAAAACCATTTGTGCGCTGGGTGATGCTGCGGCGATGCCTGTGTCTGGCATGCTCAAACATTTCCGTGATGAATTCCAGTACCACATCGATCACAAGAAGTGCATGGTGAACATATGACCGATACGATCACTATCAAAGTTGACGGACAGGAGCTTGAAGCCAGGCCTGGCCAGATGCTGATCGAAGTGACTGATGCTGCCGGTATCAGTGTGCCTCGTTTCTGTTATCACGATAAGCTGTCCATCGCGGCCAACTGCCGCATGTGCCTGGTCGATGTTGAAAATGTGCCCAAGCCATTGCCTGCATGTGCCACGCCTTGTAATGACGGCATGATTGTTCATACCACGTCACCCCGTGCACTGGCTGCCCAGAAGGGCACCATGGAATTTTTGCTGATTAATCATCCGCTGGACTGTCCGATCTGTGATCAGGGTGGTGAGTGTGAATTGCAGGATGTTGCCATGGGTTATGGTGGTGATGTCTCGCGTTTCTCTGAAGGCAAGCGCGTTGTTAGCGATCCTGATCTGGGGCCACTGGTTGCCACCGACTTGACGCGCTGTATTCACTGCACCCGTTGTGTACGTTTCGGCGCCGAGATTGCCGGAGTGCGTGAAATGGGTGCAACTGGTCGTGGCGAGCACATGAAGATTGGCACTTACGTGCAAAAGACCGTCGACTCAGAACTGTCCGGCAACATTATTGATCTTTGCCCGGTGGGTGCGCTGACGTCCAAGCCTTCAAGATTCCAGGCGCGTGCCTGGGAGCTGACACAGGCAGAGGCTATCGCGCCGCATGATTGTGTGG
>JABDQZ010000051.1 GCA_013041975.1 Gammaproteobacteria bacterium | reverse complement strand
CATTTTCCAGCAGGGGTGGCCCACCAAAACCGTGCTGAACTGACTTTAAGGTGATTAAATTCATAGTTGTATAAAATATTATTAGGCTGCTTTTCGGGAAAACCGCTATTCCCTTACCACATAGTGGACTTTAATCTCTATGATAACAGCCAACTTACGGCTATCATTCATAAAAATATAACTAATTACTGTTAATTGAGGCTATAGGTGACTAACTGACATGAATAAGACAGTCACATTACATTCCGCGTGGACAGGTGAGGCAGACTGCAGAAACTGCCAGTTGCGTAATACCGTGCTGTTTTCCGGTCTTGAAGAAGAAGATTTCGAGAAAATTCATCAGCCCATAGACCAATACGTTATGCCGCCCGGTTCTTATCTGTATCGCATGGGCGAAAAAGCCAACCATATGTATACCGTCCGCAGCGGCACTTTCAAACTGGTTCAGTATTTGCCGGATGGCAGTCAGCGTATTGTGCGCCTTGCCCGCACCACAGATATCACCGGCCTTGAAGCCTTGCTTGATCAGAATTACCAGCATGATGCGATCGCGCTGCAACCCAGTGAAGTCTGCAAACTGCCGGTTCCTGTCATCAAAAAACTCAGCAGTGAAAATCCTAACCTGCACCAGGAACTGTTAAACCGCTGGAACCTTGCTCTGACACAAGCAGACGCCTGGCTGACCCATCTTTCAACCGGTTCTGCCAAACAGCGTATCGCTCGCCTGCTGCTTCATGTGTTTAATAACCCTGATCTGAGTTATCCATTGTTCAGCCGTGAAGATATCGGCTCAATGCTGGCTATCACGACAGAAACCAGCAGCCGTATTATTGCCGAGTTCAAACGCAAGAAACTACTGGTTGAAACAGCACCTCAGCTTTACCGCCTGAATGTGGAAGAGCTCGAGGCCATAGCACAGGAATAATCTTTCGGGAAAAGATTTTCGCGCAGTCCCGAAGGGATGAAGCCCGGGATGGGCTGAAAAATAACAGTTAGCCCGCGTAACGATTCTGTACATAGTCGTCAAGAATCTGCATAAACTCTGCAGCGATATTATCTCCTTTCAAGGTCATTTTTTTCTCGCCATCAACATAGACTGGTGCTGCAGGACGTTCACCATTGCCCGGCAGACTGATACCGATATCGGCGTGTTTGCTTTCACCGGGACCATTGACCACACAGCCCATCACGGCCACGTTCATCTCTTCAACACCGGGATATTGACTTGACCACACAGGCATATTAACGCGCAGATGTCGTTCGATATCCTGCGCCAGCTGCTGAAAGTAGGTACTGGTAGTTCGGCCACAGCCCGGACAGGCTATCACCTGGGGCATAAAGGAACGCAATTCAAGAGACTGTAAAATCTCCTGGGCAACTTTTACTTCACGGCTTCTTTCACCACCGGGTTCGGGTGTCAGGGAAATTCGGATGGTATCGCCAATACCCTCCTGCAACAGCACGGACAGTGCTGCTGTAGAAGCAACAATGCCTTTTGAACCCATACCAGCCTCGGTTAAACCAAGATGCAGTGAATAATCACTTTTTTCGGCCAGCTTGCGGTAAACCGCGATCAGATCCTGTACGCCACTCATTTTGCAAGACAGGATGATTCTCTCTTTGGGTAAGCCCAGTTGCACTGCCCGATCAGCATTTTCCAGCGCAGAACGCACCATGATGTGATGCATAATTTGCGAGCCTTCGAGCGGTGATTCACTGTTGGCATTTTCATCCATCATGCGCGCAACCAGCGATTGATCAAGACTTCCCCAGTTAACACCAATACGCACTGCCTTATCGTACTTTACGGCCGTTTCAATCATGGTGGCAAACTGACTGTCACGCTTTTCACCGCTGCCAATATTCCCCGGGTTGATACGGTATTTATCCAGTGCCCGCGCACATTCAGGAAAATCCGCCAGCAAACGATGACCATTGAAATGAAAATCACCCACCAGCGGTACGGACAGATTGAGCTTTTCCAGACCTTCACGAATCACTGGCACTGCGCTGGCGGCAGCTTCATTATTGACTGTGATACGCACCATTTCAGAACCGGCACGGTACAATTCGGCTACCTGCCTGATCGTGGACTCTGCGTCTGCGGTATCGGTATTAGTCATGGACTGCACCGCAATCGGGGCATCGCCACCAATATTGAGATGACGAACTTTTACTGGAATGGTTTTATGGCGTGCGATATGAGGTGTAGTCATAGTCAGGAATGGTAAACCAAAGTGGTTGTTAATTCACCTCAACCTGGCTCTATTTAACCTTGCCTATACCCAGCATTTTAAGAATGTATTTCTCGTAAATTGGCTCAACAGTGCCCTTTTTCATCTTGCGTATGAAATATTTTTCAAACGCAATCTTTGCCATGTGAACCCATTTACCTTTCTTGAACCAGGCAACATTGCGAGGCGGAATCTGCGGCAATGCCACAAAAGCGACCCCGGTATCGCCCATATCCGCCAGACAGATGGCGTTCCAGGTCGCCTTGGTATCGACCGGTTTGCCGGTCAGTTCATTGGCGATATTATGCACAATCGCAGTCACCATAGATTCAATCATATAGCCGGTTTTGGGTGCAGAAGTAGGTACGGGAGTCGCTTCCACGGGCGGCACGGCAATACAAACACCGGCGGCATAAATATTCGGGTATTTCGGACTGCGCTGATAATCATCGATGAATACAAAGCCTCGGGGGTTGCATAAACCCTCAACATTCATTACCGCCTCAACGCCTTTAAAGGCAGGCAGCATCATCGAAAATTTAAAGTCCAGTTCGTGATCTTTTACCTTGTCACCTCGGTCATCATATTCTTCAATGAACATTTTGCCATCTTCAATACGGGTGGTCTTTGCATTGGTAATCCAGTTGATGTGATGGTTACGCATTTCCGATTCCAGCATGCCTTTTGAATCACCCACCCCTCCCAGTCCCAGGTGGCCAATGTAGGGTTCTGCCGTCACATAGGTCATTGGTACCTGATCACGCAGTTTGCGCTTGCGTAAATCGGCATCGACGATAAAGGAAAATTCAACCGCTGGCCCAAAACAGGAAGCGAACGGCATGGTGCCTATCACCACATGCCCCGGATCTTTCAGCAACTGCTGATAGCTCTGCCAGGTGGCTTCTGCATGGTCGATGGTACAGATTGATTGGCTATGACCCTGTGGCCCACACCCTTCAACCTCATCAAAAGCCAGTCTCGGACCAGTGGCAATGACCAGAAAATCAAACAGAACTTTTTCACCATCCTGCAATTCCAGCATAGCGTTATCAGTGTCAATTCGTTCACAACGCTTGGCAATGAAATTGATGTTCTTGCGTTCGAGGTGCTTGCGAAGATCAAAGGTTATCGCTGATCGATCACGCCAGCCGACAGCTACCCACGGATTGGAAGGCACAAACTGGAAATAATCCCGTTCGTTGATCACCGTGACTTCGTGTTCAGGGCCCAACAGTTCACGAAGCTCATAGGCCGCTGGCATGCCTCCAGTACCAGCGCCCAGTACTACAATGTGAGCCATGACGATTTCTCCAAAGGATGGCTGTAAGAGTATTCAGTTTCTTGATTTTGGGAAGTGGTGGCTTGAATTTATTCAGGAAAACCCGAATAGCCACTCTCGTTAACCGGAGAACAAACTACTATAAATCCCGACAAAAGCCAATCCGAAAATCTGTGCTTATTTCAGAAAGAGTCTTAACAGTTTGCTTTGAGTGGCAATGGTACCGGTCACGAGGAACTCCAGCACATTAACATTTTGCAGGTTCCATTCCATACTGCGGTGAATGCCTACCTGCCCACAAAACAGCAAGCGGTCTCCTTCTTCCAGGACCAGGTCAGCCGACGGTAACAGGGTTTTACCTTCTTTGCCTTTATACAGCAGAGCAACGGCATTCAACGGTTTATCGGGGTCATATCGGTCACGCTGTATATCGGCTAACTGCACTTCGTGCCCGCGAAGCATCATCTCGGTAACGGCATACGCATTCGTTTCATCAATTGTAACTTCCCAGATATCCGGGACGACATCTGAAATAGCGCCTGAAATCCGGCTTACCTGTTCACAGGCCCAGTCATCATCCTTGAAATAGGCCATTTCCAGAAATTCATACAACATGGGAACAACCAGCAGGGCACGAATCTTGTTGGCAATAATACTGCTGGGAGTCATCACCATGTTGCAAGACAAGGCATCAAATAATGCTTCATTGTCATTATGATTTTTTCTGGCAATGGTAAACAGATCGGGATTGATTTCCTTGGCAGTGGCAATAATGGAAAGATTATTGGCATCATCATCAGTACCCGCAACCAGGCCTGCAGCAGAATGGATACCAGCCTCTATCAATGTAGCCGCTTCCGTCCCCCTTCCCTGTACAAAAGCCGTATCAGGTTTACCGGTAATTTCCGGTGTCATTTCGACAACGACAATCTCTATCTCCTCTTTCTGCAGGCGATTATAGATCGCTTTACCGAAACGCCCATAACCACAAATCACCCAGCGCCCTTCTACCGGTGGATAAACGGGCTCATTGAGACGCTGATCTGCCATACCCGTCAGCCACTGGTGCAGCAAATACATACAGGGCGCCTGTAACGCAGTCGACAGGCGCGCCCCAAAGGTATCAAAAGGATCAATAATATAATCTGTTCCAAACGATGCCATATTGGCTTCAATATCATGTGAATCCGCACGACAAATCACCTGCAGGTCAGGATTGAGCATTTTCGCCGTAATGGCTATCTTTAAATTTGCCTCGTTGTAATTGGTCACGGCGACAACGCCGGCACAGAGCTCATGCTGAAGGCCTGCCTGAATCAGGTGTACCGGAGGCTGCGCGTCGGCACACAAACCGGGAACGGCTTCAATCAGGGCATCAAGCTCCAGGTCATTAATGCGATGCTGATCAATATCTATAACCACGGCATGTTGCTTATGTTCAATCAGCGAACGCACCAGTTCAGAACCGGTTACGCCATAACCACAAACAAGGAAGAAAGGTTCATTAAGAACACGTATTTTTCTGGCAAAGCGTTTTTCTGTAACAGCCTGCTGAAAGGTCTTGTTCTGCACCAGTGACAGCAGGGTACCGATAGCATAGATCCAGACCACAACCGTGGCATAAACCGTAAACGTCACCCATAAACGTTGCCCGTTACTGAATTCATAGGGAATTTCACCAAAACCGATGGTTGTCGCCATGTAGCTGACAAAGTAAAAAGCATGAAAGAAGCTCATGTACCAGGTATTGCCATCAGCATCCTGTCCCGGAATCAGGGTCAGGCCAAGAATTGCAATGGCATAGGTTACCAGCAGTGTCAGCAAGGGCTGACGCATGCGTCTGAATATAATGAAAAAAACCGGATCCATAAGAGACTGGGATTTCAGCTTAGCGACGCAGCATCACCGTTTCAATGACCAACAACACCACTGAAATAATATTAGCCATCAAGGCACCGCCTGAGAGGGAGACAATGCTGGCCATGGCCGCTCCTGTCATACCCGTTTCGCTGATGAAAACCACATAACCCCAGAACAGGGAAGCAGCGCATAACTGCAATACTGCAACCAGGCTGGTCGCCAGCAGCAAGGCCCCCATTTGTGTACGGTCACCAAACTTGAGAATTGTCGCAATCAGGTTAACGACCACCACAAAAAACAACTCGTATACCGGATGATGATCGGGATTGGATATGTCACCGACATAAAAACCAAAATTCAGCGTAGCTGCCAGCACGATAAAAAATCCGAATATGACCTTTTCGGGGTTCATTGTTTTTCTCCAGTTAAGATGCAGCCAGGAAGTTAATAGTTTAGATCATAGTAGTTATTGCAAAAACATCATTACATGATGCAGATCATGCGACCATCTTTCTGGTCCAAAAAATTGTTGACCTGTTCTATATGAATCGTTTGAATACCGACACTATCAGCTATCAGTGTTGAATATGCACCTTTTTCATATCCCTTCAAAGCGGCCTGAAACAGTAGCCGCCGTGGATCTTGGCTCCAACAGCTTTCATATGATCGTGGCACGTTTTGAAAACGACCAACTGGTCATCATTGACAAACTCAAGGAAATGGTACGCCTGGGAGCCGGGCTACAGCAAGACAAGACACTTAACGAAGAAACCGCAGAAAGCGCTATCGACTGCCTGCAACGTTTTGGCCAGCGTTTAAGGACATTACCACAGGGAGCGGTGCGAGCCGTCGGTACCAATACACTCAGGCAGGTGCGTGACAACAACTTTCTGGAACGCGCTCAATCTGCCCTGGGACACCCGATAGAAATCATTGCCGGACGTGAGGAGGCACGCCTTGTCTATCTTGGCGTAGCCAACGGTATTGATACTGGCGATAAAAAACGCCTGGTGATTGATATTGGCGGCGGCAGTACCGAACTCATCATTGGCAAGCGATTTGAAATCTACAATCGTGAAAGTCTGCATATGGGTTGCGTCAGCTTCAGCCAACGTTTTTTTGAAGACGGTGAGATAACCAAAACCAGCATGGGTAAAGCCATTCTTGGCGGGCAGCTGGATATTCGCCCGGTAAAACAGCAATTCAATGCCGATCACTGGAAAATAGCCATTGGCAGTTCCGGCACCATTCGCGCCATTCGTTCTGTGGTTTTTGAAATGGGCTGGAGCAACAAGGGCATAACACGCACTTCTCTCAAAGAACTTCGTACCCTGATGATCGAACAAGGCCATGTTGAAGCACTGGATCTCAAAGGTTTAAGCTCTGAACGCAAACCGGTTTTTGCGGGTGGTGTTGCCGTATTAAGCGCCCTTTTCAAGTCGTTGAACATCGAACAGATGTCCGTTTCCGATGAAGCGCTGCGCGAAGGCCTGCTCTATGAAATGCAGGGACAGCTGCAGGATGAAGATGTACGCGACAAGACCGTCAAACGTCTTTCTGAACGCTATGGGGTCGACAAGTCACAGGCAAGGCGTATCGATAATACGGCACGACAGATCTTGTCCCAGGTTTCAGAAAACTGGCAGCTGGAAAGCATGGAATACAGTGAACTGCTCAGCTGGGCAGCCCGCCTGCATGAAGTTGGCCTGACCATCTCCCATAGCCAGTTCCAGAAACACAGCGCCTATATTCTTGAAAATGCCGATATGTCGGGTTTTTCGCGTCAGCAGCAACGCCTGCTGGCAGTTCTGGTTCGCAACCACCGGCGCAAACTGCAAGTCGATACCTACGATGCGCAACCGGAAGATATTCGAGAATCAGTTTTACGACTGTCCATTATTCTGAGAATCGCCGTATTACTGCACCGCGGGCGTAGCAACGACAATAAGTCAAAGCTGACAACCAGGGTTGAAGACAAACACATTTACCTGGATTTTCCTGATGACTGGCTGGCTGAACATCCACTGTCTATCATGGAAATGGAACAGGAAGCGAAATATCTGAAACAGGTGGGTTACAAATTAAGCTTTTCCTAGACCGGACCATCCAGCAATGTTTGCAGTTACCTTCCGGGACGAATCAGTCTACCCAGTCCCATATCATCCAGTGCACCCTGCATGAAATTAATCACCTGACTGGAATCTTCCATTTTCAGCGCCAGGTTGGTGAGCTGACGTGCATTACTGCGGGCAAAACTGCGCATAACCCATTTAACCTTGAGTAAACTGCCTGAGCTCATACTCAAGCTGTCCACCCCCAGCCCCAGCATCAGCGGTGCAGCCAGTGGATTACCCGCCAACTCTCCACAGACACTTACCGGGCAGCGTGTATCCTTTGCCGTATTAACGACCTGTTGAATCGCACGCAATACCACTGGATGCATATCATTATATAGGTCAGCGACACGGGAATTGTTACGATCCACGGCCAGCAGATACTGGGTAAGATCATTGGTACCGATTGACAGAAAATCAACACGCCGCGCCAGGGCTTCAATCTGATAGACAGCCGAAGGCACCTCAATCATGACACCCACTTCTGGCATCTTAACGGCAAACCCTTCTTCTTCAAGCTCATTAAGTGCCCGCTGTATCAATAACAGGCTTTCATCAACCTCGTTGATATTCGATACCATGGGCAACAGGATTTTCACTGTATGGTATCCGATATCAGCCCTCAAAATTGCCCGAATCTGTGTCAGAAAAATCTCGGGATGATCCAGCGAAACCCTTATACCACGCCACCCCAGAAACGGATTGGACTCCTCAATAGGAAAATAAGGCAAGGGCTTGTCACCACCGATATCGAGTGTGCGCAACACCACTGGCCGCGGATGAAAGGCCTGAATCACCCTGCGGTAATTGGAAATCTGAATCATCTCAGCCGGGAAACGGTCACGTATCATGAAAGGCAGCTCGGTGCGGTACAGCCCTACACCAGCGGATTCCTGCACACCAAATTTACCGATATCCGATACCAGCCCGGTATTCAGGTAAAGCGGCACTTCGATACCGTCAGTACTTTCACAGCGCACACCCTGTAGCCCAGACAGCTCATCACTGAGCGCCCGGTCTTCATCCAGCATACGCTGGTATTCTCCCAGTACCACCGGCTCTGGTGAAAGATAGACACGACCACGGTAGCCATCGGCAATGACTGTCTGGTTTTCCATGCGGCCTACCAGCAGGTCACTAACACCCATAACAGCAGGAACAGCAAAGGCCCGCGCCAGTATCGCAACATGAGAAGAACTGGAGCCAGTTGTAGAAACGATGGCTGCCAGTTTTGCAACCGGCACTTCTGCCAGCTGCACGGCACTGACATCATCACCAACCAGCACGGTATTTTCCGGATATTCAATTTCTAACGGGGTATCGCTTTGCAGGTGCATCAGGATACGACGACCCAGATCACGCACATCCGAGGCACGCTCACGCAGGTAGACATCATCCATCTCGTCAAAAACACGTGCATGTTCTTCAATACTCATACGCAGTGCACCCTGCACCCAGTGCCCATCGCGGATCAATGCAATGGTACGTGTCACCAGTGTATCGGAACTGAGCATCATCATCAGGGCATCAAACAACGCCTGATCTTCGGAAGGCAGCTTGTCGCCCAGGTTTCCCTTTAAGCGCTTGATATCTGCAATCACCTTGTCGACTGCCTGCTGGAAAATATTGATGTCTTTATCAATGTCAGCGGATTGACGATCAGGCACCACATCAAGGTCAGCCATTTTATAAGCAACCACCACTTGACCAATGGCAACACCGGGAGAACCCGGTTGACCGCGGTGAAAACGTCTCTGCTTCTGACTGGTCTGCTGAATTTCTTCCAGTTCGCCACTGGATTGAGCATGAATAATGGCACCCGCCAGCTGTGCCGCCAGCGTGAACAAAAAGGTCACTTCTTCATCACCAAATCTGCGCGGCTCTTTCTGACGGGCAACCAGAACACCCAATACCTTGCGGTTCTGAATGATGGGAACACCCAGAAAACCGTGATAATGGGTTTCACCGGTCTCGGTAATGAACAGATAACGCGGATGAGTTGCGGCTTCATCAACGTTGACCGGTTCGGCACGCTCTGCCACCAGACCGACCAGGCCGCGGTGTAACGGCAACTTAACCTTGCCCACGGCGTCTTCATTCAAGCCGACTGTGGCGCGCAAAATATGTGACTGGGTATCGAAGTCTGTCAGGTAGACTGAACAGACATTGGCATCGATGGCTTCACGTGCACTTTCTACGATGATCTTCAGCGCTTGTCCCAGATTGGGAGCTCCGTTAACCTCATGAATAATGCGACGCAGTGTTTCCAGCATACTTTGAATTTACCTGCGGCTGCGGTAAGGATGGCGATTTTTCGGTCGGTAGTGATTAGCTGGCGCTCCTTCGGGAAACAGAATGGGAGCCAGTTCCTTTAATGCCCTGGAATAAACATTGCGCTTGAAAAAAACCACTTCTTTAACCGGCTGCCAGTAATCAACCCAGCGCCAGTGATCAAACTCCGGCTTTTCGAACTTGTCGAGGCAAAAATCAGATTCCTGACATTTTACTTTCAGTAAAAACCAGCGTTGCTTCTGACCGATGCAAAGAGGGGTACTGTGCTTGCGAATAAAACGTTTGGGTAAACGATAGCGCAGCCAGCGCTTGGTGGAACCAAGAATTTCAACATGTTCCTGTTCAAGCCCGACTTCTTCAAGGAGTTCTCTGTACATCGCCTGTTCAGGCGTCTCGTCCGCATTGATACCGCCCTGCGGAAACTGCCAGGCATCCTGCCCGACGCGCCTGCCCCAGAACAGTTCACGTTTATCATTACAGATAATAATGCCAACGTTAGCTCTAAAACCTTCGGAATCTATCACGTTACATTCATATAATTATTCTTTGACTGCCTCTGATTCTTCCACAAAACAACCTTCAGGTAAAAAATAATGTCTACATAAGGTATTGCTAATAAAACAATTTCTGTATATTACTCAGCAAACTTTCAGCTTAGGTAACCAACTTTGGCATTGGCAATTTTTGACCTGGACAACACCCTGCTAAGCGGTGATTCTGATTACTTATGGGGTGTTTTCCTGGGTGAACAGGGCATCGTGGATGCCAACTATTACGAAAAGGAAAACGAGCGTTTCTACCAGGAATACAAGGATGGCAAGCTCGATATCATGGAATTTTTGCAGTTCTCACTGAAACCGCTGAGCGAACACCCGACACAGGATCTTTACAACTGGCGCGAACAGTTTATCGACGAGAAGATCCGTCCACTGGTTTCTCAAAAATCAGTGGATCTGGTTGAAAAACACCGCAGGCAAGGCGATACCCTGATGATTATCACAGCGACCAACGCCTTTGTGACCAGCCCAATCGCCGAGCTGTTTACTATTCCCAACCTGATCGCTACCGACCCTGAAATGGTTAACGATACCTACACCGGCAAGGTTGCCGGAGAGCCCAGCTTTCAGCACGGCAAGGTTAAACGCCTGGATTCCTGGCTGGCTGAAAAAAATAAAACACTCGCTGGCAGCTGGTTCTACAGCGATTCCCACAATGATATTCCACTGCTGGAAAAGGTCGATAACCCGGTCGCTGTTGACCCTGATGACAAACTCAACGACCATGCTCTCAACAATCAATGGCCAATCATCAGTTTGCGTGATTAATTAATGCCCTGTCAGCTTGAAATAAAAAACCTGCACTTTGCTTTCAATAAAAGCACGGTCATCGACGACCTGTCCTTTACTGCCGATGAAAACGGTATAATCGGATTACTGGGCCTGAATGGCGAAGGGAAATCCACACTCCTGAAGATAATCGCCGGCATACTGCCAGCCGGAAACAGCATGACATTCAAACCCGGGGTTGCGTCTGACTGGCACCCCGTGGGTTACCTGCCGGAACGTCCGGCGTTTTACCCTGAGTTGACTGTTAACGAAAACATGACATTTGCTGCCAGCCTGAACGGCATTAGCAAACATCAGCAAACGCCTTATATTGACGAAGCACTCAAGCTAACCCGGCTTGAAGACAGGCAACAACAACTGGCCGGATCACTCTCCAAGGGCTATCAGCAGCGCCTTGGACTGGCGATGGCGATTTCCCACAAACCCGAGTTATTATTGCTTGATGAGCCCACCGACGGTCTTGATCCTCAACAGATCCAGGAGACGCATAACCTGATCTCCAGTCTGGCCCAGGACAGCTGCATTATCATTTCCAGTCACCGCCTGGATGAGATTGACCGCTTATGCCAGCGCGTCGCTATCCTCCACAATGGCAAAATGGCCCATGATGTCACCATTGCCGATACAGACATTGCACACAATCTGGAAAACCTGTTTGCCGAAATTACCGGAGGCAAACCTTCATGATCGGTGCCATGCTGAAAACCGAGTTGAGACGCTTTTTTGCAACACCACTGGCATGGGTCATCATCGCTGTTTCCCAGCTGATACTGGCCTGGGCTTTTTTCAGTGAACTTGAATACTACGAGAATATCCAGGCACAACTGGCTGCAAAGCAAACTTCACTGGGCGTCACCTCGCTGGTCGTCATCCCGGCCTTGCTCAATGGATTGAACATCATCATGCTGATGACGCCATTACTGACCATGCGCAGCATCGCTGAAGAGTGGCAAAGCCGTCGACTGGATATGCTGCTGGCCAGTCCAATGACAGCCGGCCAATTGCTTGTCAGCAAGTATCTCGCCGTGCTTGTAGTACTCGGGCTGTTCTGGCTGACCGTACTGTTACAGGTCATGACGCTGCAACTGGCAACCGGTCTCGACCTAGGCCGTGTATTACTATTGTGGACAGCCGGACTTTTTGTCATCAGTACTTTTATTGCTGCCGGTTTATGGCTTTCAAGCCTTGCCCGTCACCCACTGATTGCTGCCATCACTACTTATGGCCTGCTGATACTGCTGCGCTTTGTTGGACAGAATGACGACGGCAGCCTGCTACACTGGTTTTCAATTACTCCGCATTTACAGGCCGCACAACTCGGCCTGTTCAGCAGCACAGACCTGATGTATTTTTTGATGGTCATCGGCCTGTTTCTGATACTGGGCTGGACACAATTACTCAAATTGCGTCATACACAGGAACGCTGGTCTGCGCGCTTCAGCATCATTCTGATACTGATCTGCCTGGTACTTTCATGGCCGGTATTAAAACAGCATGAATTCACCTATGACCTGTCAGCCAATCGCAATAACACCTTGTCAGCGCCTTCACAGGAGATGATGCAAACACTGGATAAACCGTTAAGTTTTACGGTATACCTCAACGACAGTAACTCCGTACTGAAAAAACAGATACTGCAACTGCTCAATCGCTTTAAAAGAGAGCGCCCTCAGATAGTCATCAGCTTTATTGACCCGCAAAACAACCCGGAAGCGGCACGCACCCTGGGCATTACAAAAAACGGGGAACTGCTGGTGCGCTATAACGAACGCCAGCAACTGGTCAAAAAACTCAATGAAGAAGAAATCCGCAAGACCATACATCATCTTTCCAGTCGCCAGCAGGGCTGGATACTGAACCTGCAAGGCCACCAGGAAGTCAGCCTGTTTGACGAAGGCCTTTATGGTGCTTCACTGTTTATGCAGAACCTGCGGGCACGCGGCTACCAGTTGCGTGACTTCAATCTATTAAAGCAGGGACAACTGCCGGCCAATGCCGAACTGATCATTATTGGAGCACCAAAAAATTCATTAAGCCTGGCGGAAACCGCGCTGATTGATACCTACATGGAAAATGGCGGCAATTTGCTGTGGCTGACTGATGCCGATCTTGATTTTAAAACCAAAGGCTACAACAGCCTGCCAGACATTTCTGTGCTGCCGGGTGTCATTGTTGATGCCACGGCAGCCAAACTGGATCTATCATCCCCGGACAATGCCGTTATCACGAAGTATGCCGATCACAGCCTCACATCCGGCCTGTCACGTCACACCCTGTTTCCTCAGGCTGCAGCCCTTAAAGTCAATGACTTTCGCGGCTGGACCCAGGAGACACGTCTGTTAACGAATGCTGCCAGCTGGAACGAAACCGGTGCAATCAAAGGCAACATTGAACGTGATCCGGTACTGTTTGAAGAACAGGGCCCACTGCCCTTAGCGATACTACTGTCACGCCAACAGGATAATCATACGCAGAGGACGGCATTTATCGGGGACAGTGACTTTATCAGAAACCAGTTACTGGGTCGGGGCGACAACCTGCAACTGACACTGAACCTGTTACACTGGCTGACCGCTACAGACGGCAAACCGCAACAAGCAGCGACCAGGCCCTCTGATCAGCTGATTGAGCTAGCCAAAACAGGGCGAGCCATTTATGGGCTGTTTTACCTGTTTTTACTGCCCACCCTGTTGATCATTTCGGGTCTGCTCATTGTGCGCAAACGCAGGAATCGAAAATGAGCAGCATCAACCGACTCAATCTGTTTCTGCTAATTATCATTGTGATATTGGCGGCACTGAAGTTCCTGCCCAAGGAATCTGAATATTATTCATTAACCTCTGTCGCGCCTGATAATATCAAGGTCATCACCATCAGCAGCCAACAAAGGCAACTGGTCTTCAAGCGTAATGATCCGCAATGGCAATTAGAGTCATCTCCTGAGCAGGCGATTGAAAAACAAAGCCTCTCAAAGCTGCTCGATATTTTAAAAACCCACAGCTACCGGCAATTCGAAACGACAGAAAACAACCTTTCAGCCTTTGGACTCAATAAACCGCTTTACCAGTTAACATTCGATAAACTTGTCATCCAGTTTGGCATTACTGATCCTGTACAGAATCTTCGCTATATATTGCTGAATGATAAAATCCACCTGATCAATGACAGGTATCTGCAATTTTTCCTGGTGGATGAGCAATTCTTTTTCCAGAAAGCCGACACAGAAAAGTAATCATGCCTGAACTGCCAGAAGTTGAAACTACCTGTAGAGGCATTTCACCTCATATCACTGGCCAAAAAATCACTGAAGTGATTGTGCGCCAGCCAAAACTGCGCTGGCCAATCCCCAGGGCATTAAACAAAAAACTTTGCGGAGAAAAAATCATTAATGTCAGTCGACGTGCCAAATACCTGCTGCTTGAAACTGGCAAGGGCACACTCATCATGCACCTGGGCATGTCGGGCAGTCTGCGCATTGTTTCGTCCAGCCTGCCGGCAATGGCGCATGATCATTTTGACCTGGTATTTAACGGGCAATGTCTGCGCCTGCGAGATCCTCGAAGGTTTGGCGCCGTGCTGTGGACAGCACAACCTGTTGAGCAGCACGAACTGATCAAGTCACTTGGCCCTGAACCATTAAGTACTGACTTCGATACTGACTATCTGTTTCAAAAAAGCCGCAAACGTCAGGTAAATATCAAAAACTTCATCATGAATTCGCATATCGTCGTTGGCGTTGGCAATATTTACGCGAGTGAATCCCTGTTTCTGGCGGGCATCAGCCCCAGGCGCAAGGCCGGTAGTATTTCCAGAAAGCGTTATGAGAAACTGGTTCAGTCAATAAAAACGGTATTATCCAAAGCTATCAGGGAAGGCGGGACAACCTTGCAGGATTTTTCCAACGCCGAGGGCAAGCCGGGTTATTTCGCTCAACAGCTGAATGTCTATGGCCGACCAGGAGAAGCCTGTAACCAGTGTGATGCTCCCATTCAGCAGATAACACAGGGACAACGCTCAACCTACTATTGTCCGCGTTGTCAAACCTAGTAAATCAAGTGAAACAAATCAGCTGATGTCGCGGTCTAATCAGAATTGGTAGCAACAATGGGCATAATCATGCTTAAGTTCTTGTTTATAGTAGTGACTTTACCCTTACTGCCAGCCTGTGAAAAAGCACCCGAAAACCAACAGGAAATTTCTCCATCTGTTTCAGCATCAACGCAAACGCCCCCGCAGAGTAAACGCTGGTATACCAGTGAACAGTTGGCCAAAGGTTATCAACTGTTTCAGGCCAATTGTGCTGCCTGCCACCAGCCTGACGCCTCTGGTACTAAAGAATGGAACAAACCGATGGCTGATGGCAAATACCCTCCTCCTCCGTTGAACGGAACAGCCCACACATGGCATCACTCCATGCGTGTACTGCGTCGTGTCGTTAATAAAGGAGGTGTCAAGCTTGGTGGATGGATGCCTGCATTTGAAAACCAGTTAAACAATCAAGAAATCGATGCTGTTCTGGCATGGGTTCAGTCACACTGGTCAGATGAAATTTATCAGGTCTGGCTCAGCCGTAATTAACTGGCCGTTAGGCTTTAAC
>JABDQZ010000040.1 GCA_013041975.1 Gammaproteobacteria bacterium | reverse complement strand
AGAGAGTTCCTGGCATGCTGAATTGCAGATGATCTATGATGCAGCAGCTATTGATGATAGTGCTTCTGGCGGTGTAAATTACAAAGACCATGAAATCTATACGCAAAATGATTATTTTAGAGAGCTTTACGTAGATACAGAAGCGGCCGGATGGTCTTGGCGCTTAGGTAAGCAACAGGTGGTATGGGGCACTGCTGACGGTATCAAGTTGCTCGACATCATTAACCCAACCGACTTCCGTGAAGTTAACCAGAATGTGATGGAAGATTCACGTATACCCATATGGATGATCAATGCGGAGCGTGAACTCGGAGATAACGGTAACTTTCAGGTAGTTGTATCACAAGTTGCAGCAAATAAAATTCCTGGCTTGAATGCAGGCGGCGATGAAGGTCACCCATTTATGATGAAGGGTGTGGATACGATCACTGGCCAGGTGAATGGTTTCCGCAACATTGCCCCGGCACTGGCAAGTACCGCAACTTCATTTTCGTTACTTGCAGCCGGTGGTGGCTTTGGTCCATCTCCAGCGGGTCTTGTTCCTTTTACGACTTTGACTGTTGATACTTTTGCCTCCAGTGCATGGAATATCACGGGTCCAGTGATTACAGGAGCTGGTTTTGCTACGGGAACATCGGATTCCGTGGTGATTGATAATCCAACTGCTGAGAATGGCTATGTTATCCTGAATACGATTGCGCAAACGCCGGCTGGCTTCTTGTTGCCAGCTTTCCTGGGAAATAATAGTACAACTGCCCTGATGGATGTTGAAGGAACAAACGGTGTTGCGACTACGGTAAACTGGAACCCAACTGTTAATCCTCAAGCTGCATTCGATCATATGCCGAATGCTACTTTCTCTACATTTAACACCTTCTCCGGTGGTACGGGCTTCGGTTTTCCTGGTGCGCAGCAATCCATGACCACTAGTTATGTTGTTGATAACCCGGATGATGAAGCGAATGCCGGTTTCAGATGGAAAAACGCTACAGCATCGGGCATCAATTACTCATTAAACTATTTCTACCATTACGATTCGAATCCTGTGGTCGATCTCAGCTTGCATGATGCTACAACAGGTGCGCCTCTGGTCACTGAATTACGTAATGGTGCCAATGCTCTGGTTTCGCGAAACAGCGCCTCCTTAAGTGATGCTTCGGCGGGTACCACCACAGTGTTGGTTGCAAACCAGGCTGGTACACAATACTACGGTGCTTTCAATCCAAACACAGTTGGCCTGGGTACTCCAGGATCCAGCTTGAGTACTAATGGAATCGACCTTCGTTTTACTGAAACTCAACAGAGAATTCATAGTCTAGGCGCTGCGTTTGATATGGCGGTAGATCAGCTGGAAGTTCCATTGGTGATACGTGGTGAGTTCTTGTACGACAAAGATGTTATGCAGCCTGTTGTTGATAAAAGGTTGCTTTCAATCGGTGATATAGAAGGTGCGTTGGTTCCTGAAGAGACTGATTTCTTCAAGTATGTATTAGGCGCTGATTTTACTGTGATGACTAACTTATTGATTAGTGCCCAGTTCATTCAGTTTATAAACCTTGATTTCACTGAAGAGACTCGTACGTGTACAACTCAATTTGGTTCAACCTTTGATTGTTCAAAATACACGGCTGATCCAACGACTATGTCTGTAACTAACAGTCTGCAGAAAGGCTGGGAAAATAAAGAGTTTGTTTCTTTATTCTTCTCAAAACCAATCGGTGAAGAACAGTTGGGTCGCTGGAACAACATTACTATCTGGGAAGAAGGTAATGGCTGGTGGAACCGCCTGGATGCCGAATACTCGCTTACTGACCAGTTTATCGTCAGCGGTGAGTGGAACCAATACTGGGGTGATGACAATACCACCTTTGGTCAGCTGGATGAGTCTTCAAATCTGCAGGTCGGCTTCAAATACATCTTTGAAGACTACTAAGTTGATTAGTTGAAATAAAAGGACTTTCAAGGCGGGCTTCCGGAATAATAATAAAACCGGAGCCCGTCTTTTTACGTACAGGACGTACTGTATGCTGCGGGCACATGGATGTGCAGGAGCAGTGTATCTGCAGGATTCTGATTAGTTTTTTAAAGATTGTATGACAGAAGCCGATATCTGTTTTAATGGCTCAATCGTCATCTATAATAATTACGATAGAACAAGAATTAATCAGCCAAGAGATAATCTGGTTTAAAAAATAAATCTTCTCTATTAATTTAGGGTTACACAAACGAGAGGCTTTCATGTCAACCATAAATGAAAATTCAATGTCGGCGAAATATGCACGTTTTGTTCTGAAATTTCGTTGGCCAATCATGGTGCTGCTACTGATTGGTACTATCTGGTCGGCATTACAAATCCCAAACCTGGATATCCGAAATGACCCGGATACCCTGTTGCCGCCAACTAACCGATATGTGGCGACTAACCTCTATGCCGAGCATAACTTTGGTATGGGTAACATCATGGTGGTTGCCATGCGTGTCAAGGATGGCGACATCTACAAGCCCTGGTTTATTAACAAGGTTAAGGAAGTACATGAGCGCCTTGAGGCCTTGCCGAATGCTCGTAAGCCCAATTTTATCGATATCGCTGCCCAGAAGATCAAATACATGGGTGCTGATGAAAACGGTCTGGTTTTCAAGCGTCTGATTCCCACTGAAGGTATCAGCGATGATCCTGAAAAAGCCTATGAACAGCTGCAGTTCCTGAAAGAAGGTATCAAAAACAACCCGGTCATGGGTCCGATGCTGGTTTCGATGGAAGATGAGAATGGCAATCTCTGTAAGTATGAAGACTATGATAAGCCAAACTGTGTTGCCAAGGCGGCGTACATCATTGGTGACTATGATGATGGTGTAAAAGAAATTTACCTGCCATGGGTCAGAGAAGTCCGCAAGATGAAGGACGAATTCAGTGAGGATGATCGCTTTGAATTCCTGATGGCGGGTGAACCCTACTTCCTTGCAGGTATGCTGCAGGATCTGGTTGATCGCTGGTGGTTGTTTGTCATTTCGATAGCCATCGTTGTTGCTGTTTTGTGGTTCGAGTTCAGAAACTGGCGAGGTGCCTTGTTCCCGCTGATCGGTGTGGGTATGACCATAGCC
>JABDQZ010000038.1 GCA_013041975.1 Gammaproteobacteria bacterium | reverse complement strand
GCGGTCAAATTATTGATCCGTTTCATGGCCAGAAAGACCTGCAACAACAGGTATTGAGACATGTTTCTGAGGCTTTCGGTGAAGACCCGCTACGGGTAATTCGCGTGGCACGTTTTGCGGCACGTTTTCCTGGTTTTTCCATTGCCGCTGAAACACTGGAACTGATGAAATTCATGGTTGATTCAGGTGAACTGCAGGCCCTGAAACCTGAACGTGTGTGGATTGAGCTGGAAAAAACCTTTCTTGAAAACAAGCCTTCACGATTTTTTGAAGTGCTTGATGAAATAGCTGCACTGGATCTTCTGTTTCCTGAACTGGAGGCCATGAAAAATATTCCGCAACGGGCTGATTATCATGCTGAAGGAGATGTGTGGGTACACAGCCTGATGGTGCTGGAAAAAGCGGTTGAACAGGCCAATGCAAATGATATTCAGGGGCAGAACCGTATTGCATTGCTTGCGGCATCACTCTGGCATGATGTGGGCAAGACAGTTACGCCACAACATCTGCTTTATGACAAACAGGGAAATATGCTCGGCAGACATCCCGGCCATGACAATGCGAACATTGTTATACCACTACTGGAACAGTTGTTTTCACGTTTACCTTTTCCAAAAATGGTAATGCAGCTGATACGGGATACAGCCACGCTGCACATACGCCTTCATCGAATAACGGATATGAAGCCCTCTTCAATGGCGCGTTTTTTTGATGAAAACAGTTTTCATAACAAGGGGGGTGAAGACTATTTACAATTACTGGCAATGGCCTGCAAGGCTGATCTGCTGGGCAGGTTACTGACCATTGAAGGTAAAATCTGTGAACCGAAAGATGACTACCCTCAATTCGAGTGGTTATTGAGAGCGTACAAACTGATCAGAGAAGTCAAAATCGGTGAATGGATAACTGACTATAAAAACAGGCATGAATCTTCACCCTCCACGCAACAGATAAGAGAAGCTAAACGGAAGCTGGAAACTGAGGCTTTAAAGGGGCTTTATTGATCCATCAGAACAGATCAACCTCACCTGACTTGATCTCTGTAGTCGCCTCAACCCGCACCGAGCTGGTCACCCGGTTACGTCCCTGCTCTTTGGACTGATACAAGGCCTTGTCTGCCGATTCAAGCAGTAGAGCCGGCGGTATTGTCGAAATGATCTCAGTAAAACCGATACTGACAGTGAGCTGGCCCGAGGGAAACTCGAACGCTTCAACAGCCTTGCGGAATTTTTCCAGCGCATAGGCGATACCTTCATCATCACTGTTGTTGAGAATAACAACAAACTCTTCTCCTCCAAAGCGGAACAGAAAATCGGAATAACGGAAGTTTTTTTCCATTAGCGTGGCAAAGTGAATTAACACCTCATCACCAAAGAGGTGCCCGAACTGATCATTAATTTTCTTGAAATGATCGATATCGAGGACCGCCAGCCAGGAACGCTTGTTATCTTCACCTGGCGGGTTTTCTTTGTGAAAAATCAGGACATCATCAAGTGTAGCCATCAAGGTCTGACGATTTGGAAGTCCGGTCAAGACATCACGTTCCTTGGAATCCAGCAGTGCAACCTGGTTGGCATATACCCGGTACATGCCTCCAATAAAATCCATGTCGTCGTCGCTGATTTCCCCTTCGATCAGAATGGCTCTTCTCGGATGCACTTTGTCAACCTCGAGAAGAATCCAGTTACTCCCCTGTTTTTGAGTTTGACTGATCCCGCCATAACTCTTTTTCAACATTTCGATGAGTAATTCACTGTTTTCATCCTTGAAGTTTTCCTGGAGTGATAATGGAAAGCGTCGGATCATGACATTCTCGGCACGAGTTAAATCGCCGAAAACCTCATAAGAAGCTACATTTTTTATTCCATCACGCTCAGCCAGATAAGACAGCAGATAGTGAGTCATGAGTTGATAGGAGTGGTGAAGCAACAGGGAAGCTGCAAGATCAAACGCACGTTTTACTTCAGGGTTTGACACTGACGAACATCAAAATTGAAAAATCCATAAAGTAAATAATAGTCAAATAAACAAATAAAATTGAAATATTACCTACAAGAAAAAAAGATTAGGCAGCCTGAATAGCTATTTTTTCGCCTGTACCGGTAATTTGATTCTCTTCATTGAGATAGACAAGGGTCGGATTGAAGTTTTCAGCTTCCTGCTCAGACAGGTTCGCATAAGTACAGATAATGATCCTGTCGCCAGGGTTGGCCTTGTGGGCAGCGGCGCCGTTAACTGAAATGACGCGGGAATGCTCTTCTGCTTCAATCGCATAGGTGATGAAGCGCTCGCCATTGGTGACATTATAGATATGCAATTGTTCGTAGGGACGGATATTTGCCGCACGCATCAACGCAATATCGATGGCACAAGAACCTTCATAATCAAGCTCTGCATGAGTCACACAGGCCCGATGTAATTTTGATTTTAAAAAGCTCAATTGCATGGCAAAACTCCGTAATTGAACGCCGCATTATAGACATGAATTATTAACAGGACAAATGACTGGCTGAAACTCTATAAACTTTATTTTACCCTATCCCGTCCTCCTGTTTACTGAGAGAGGGACATTACTCCCCTTCCCTGGATCAGAAGAAAGACAGCGTGGGACTTTCAAAACTTTACCGGGGGCGGCTTAACACCGAGGCCGGTTGATTCTTCAACGATGCGTTTAGCCAGGTCTCTGCCCTGCGCTAAAGCAACTTCCTGATCATTTTCCTCTTTTATATCATTAGCTTCAGAATCATTCTTCATGTAAAGTGTCTGAGTTGGGTAGGCAAAATCTACCCCCAGATCACGAGCCAGCCTCAAAATATCCAGCAAAAAGCGGTGACGTTCACGCAATTCCGTGGACCATTCCGGCGTCTCCCAGAAAACATAGACCAGAATTTCCAGGGCGCTATCCGCGTAGCCATTGAAGTAAACATGGAAATAATCTTTGCGCATGTATGGATGCTGCCTGACCAGTTCTCTTACACCTTCACAAAAAGCTTCAATCTTGTCCGGCGGAGTTTCATAGGCCAGGCCAAGCTTGGTTGATAATCGGCGAAAACGACGCTCACCCATGTTATCGACTTTAGCGGTAATAAAGGTGGAGTTGGGAACGGTCAGCCTCGAATTATAAAAAGTACGGATGCGCGTGCTCCTAAAGCCGATACTTTCAACCGAGCCTTCCTTGCCGTCGACGATAACCCAGTCACCTACGGCGAAGGTACGGTCCAGAAGAATCGTTACCGAGCCAAACAGGTTCTGCACCATGTCCTTGGAGGCCAGGGCAAAGGCCAAACCACCCAGACCAAGACCGGCAATCAATCCCGAAACATTGATGTTCAGGTTATCGGCAACAAAAATAATGCCAACGACGGTGACAAAGATTTTCAGGGTTTTAGGGATGAGCGGTACCAGTGCATCATCCATTTTGGTATCGGTGGCCCGGGCGCGCTTCAGCAGGTAAACACCAACAATATCGACCAGTCGGTAAGCTGCCCAAACACCGGAAATACCCGCAAGGAATTTTACCGCCACCAGCAGAATCAGCATCGCCTGCTCTGGCAGCCCGAGCATATTGATTCCAACCCACCAGATGGCCGCCATCGCCATCAAACCTAGCGGACGCAGTATTTCTTCACTGACTTCAGCCAATGAGGAGTTTTCCCTTTTGTTGCGCCAGCGGCGCACAAAGACACTCAGAGAAATGGCGATGATCTTGTCGATAAACAGGCCTAGAGCAATGATGGCCAGCAGACCAAACCAATGCCAGGATTCCAGCAGGAAATGGACTTTCTGCAATTCTGCAGGGATACGGTTACGCATACGTAAATGCAGTGGCAGGTGTTCATCATTGCTTTCCAGTCCTTTGACTCTGTCCCTGCCCTCTACCTCGGCCCAGATTTTTTCCAGATTGACGACAGTCTCATTATCAAACAGCCAGCGACCGTCTGCATAACGCGATATCCGAATGGTTCCGGCCTCGTACTTTTGAAATATCCAGTGATTACCTTCCTGTTTGTCGGTGATTTTTTCCAGGTTGACCAGGCGGGTGCGGTCCATCACTTCAAGCAGCAGCCAGGCAAGGTTTTTACCACGTTCATTGCGCACCAGCGGGTTGACTGATTCAAGATCCAGTGCGGAAATGGCATCTGTTATTTTTTCCAGTTCACCGTCTTTTACATCGTTCATTGAGTGGATGAAAGTTGCCATCGTGGCGCGCGGGCTGATAAGGGATTCCGGGACAGGTTTCGGCGCTTCAGATGCAGTTTCGCCCTGGTTTTCTTCAGCAACTAATAAGGTACTGAGTATTAGCAGAAAAACGAGTATGAAGATCTTTTTCATTGTTTAAATCACCACATTATCAATCAATCGAGTACTACCCAGGTATGCCGCAGCCAATATAACCTTAATATCATCAGACGCCTGCGGCTCTTCAAGATCAGCCACGCGACGTATCACCAGGTAATCAGTTTTAAATCCAGCCTGATCAATCTGATCAGCCGTTGCTTTTTCCATTGCTTCATATTCGGTTTCACCCGCCCGAATCCGTTCAGCCAGTCCCTGCATGATGCTATTCAACTGTGGGGCAAGCTTGCGCTGCTCGGCTTCAAGATAACCATTGCGTGAACTCATCGCCAGACCATCAGCTTCGCGCATAATGGCAACACCTACGATATCTATCGGCATACACAACTCATCAACCATACGTCGAATCACCATCAGTTGCTGAAAATCCTTTTCGCCAAAAACCGCCACATCCGGCTGAACCAGGTTAAACAGCTTGTTGACTATGGTTGTAACACCCATAAAATGCCCTGGACGGGAAGCACCACATAAAATATCCGACAGCCCTGGCACTTCCACTCTCGTCTGCTGCTGCAGAGGTTTCGGGTACATGGTTTCTACAGACGGCAAAAACAGCAAATCACATCCCTGGGCATCCAGTTTTTGGGTATCGGTCTTTTCTGTACGGGGATATTGATCAAAATCCTCCCCCTGACCAAATTGCATGGGGTTTACAAAGATACTGGCAACAACAAAATCAGCCTTGTCACCTGCGACCCTCACCAGTTCCAGGTGCCCCTGATGCAGATTTCCCATGGTGGGAACAAACGCAATTCGCTTACCCTGCTGTTT
>JABDQZ010000036.1 GCA_013041975.1 Gammaproteobacteria bacterium | reverse complement strand
CACTATTGCTGCAACAGAGTTATTGTTCTTCAGATAACGATGGGCAACTTGTGTTCCGATATCACCACAACCGATGATTACAACAGGCGAGACAGGTTTATTCATGGGCAAAGATAAGGGACAATATCAAAAAGTTTATTATGACAGGAAAGTTCATGGGTTTTTCAATAGATATCAATGATGGCAAGCATGTGATTGAGGTAGGCGAGAGTGAAACCATTCTGGATGCCGCTTTACGCCAGGATATTGGCTTGCCATATGGTTGTCGCAATGGTGCCTGTGGTGCCTGCACCTCCACATTGATATCTGGTGATGTTGAATATGCCGAGGGCAAAACCGTGGCACTGGAAGGTGCGGATGAAAATGCCTGTCTGACCTGTCAGGCAAAGCCGCTGAGTGATATCAGGCTACAGGTAAAACTGGTGGAAACAGCTAAAGAAATTGAAGTGAAGACCTTGCCTTGCCGTGTCGATAAACATGAAGAGCTGGCTCATGATGTGATGGCAGTTTGGCTCAAGCTGCCAGATAATCAGCGCTTGCAGTTCCTGGCAGGTCAGTACCTGAACTTTGTTCTCAGCGATGGCAGGGAGCGAGCCTTTTCAATTGCCAATGCGCCGCATGATGATGAACTGATCGAGTTGCATATCCGTCACGTCGCTGGAGGTGAGTTTACCGATTTTATTTTTGATCAGTTGCAGGATAAAGCGATTCTGCGTATTCGTGGGCCATTAGGGACATTTTTCCTGCG
Source organism: Gammaproteobacteria bacterium (assembly GCA_013041975.1). Taxonomy (GTDB): domain Bacteria; phylum Pseudomonadota; class Gammaproteobacteria; order Chromatiales; family Chromatiaceae; genus JABDQZ01. The sequence goes on along the minus strand of JABDQZ010000036.1, from coordinate 20,355 downwards.
TGAAGACTCTGATCGTCCGGTGATTTTCATGGCCGGTGGAACCGGCTTTGCACCCATCAAGGGCCAGATCGAACATGCGATCCATATTGGTGACAAGCGACCTATGGCACTTTACTGGGGAGTACGCGCTGAGCGTGATCTCTACCAGGCTGAACTGGCAAAAAAATGGGTGGCTGAACAGGACAATTTCAGCTTTATTCCGGTACTCTCCGAACCTGATGATAGCTGGTCAGGTCGCAAGGGTTTCGTGCATGAAACTGTAGTCGCTGATAATCCGGATATGAGTGGTTTTGATGTCTATATGGCAGGGCCGCCGCCGATGGTGAATTCGGGCAAAGACGCTTTCATTAAAGCAGGCTTGTCTACCGACCATATGTATTCCGATTCATTCGATTACGCTAGCGACTAAGTTCCTGCTTCCAGCTGTTGGGCAGGTGGCGGTGTCCTGTCGGTGGGAATTGGGATGTGCCCTGATTCTTCACTATGCTTTGTGAGCTGCAGGTTTTCAGGCAGTTCTACCGGCCTGGACTCGCTGTCCATATCAAGTCCAAGGCGATAATACTTGCGTGCCTGGTCGGTTTCTCCCATTTGTTCCAGCAGGTTGCCCAGTTCATGGTAGGCACTGATCGTGGGCTGGATTTTAATACTGGCTTCCAGGTAGCTGCGGGCCTTGCCCCATAACTTGGCCTTGAGGCTCAATCGGGCCAGCATCAATAGCAAGGCCGGGTTGGAGGATTTTATTTTCAGCCAGTTCTCTGCGACAGTCAGTTGGTCGGACGGATTGGTACCATCGATATTGCCGTAGGCGATGAGGACGCCTTCATCCCATTTCTTATCTCGGTTTTTGTTCAGGCACTGGTTGATTTCCTTGATAGCCTTGTCCGGTTCATTTAATGAAACCAGGTGGCGGGAATACTCAATCACCAGGCTGGTCTGGAAACGTTTTTTACGCGGAACCTGTTTCCATGCGTTTTCCAGTGCTGGCAGGTCTTTACCGGCCGCCTGCTGCAGCGAAAACAGGTGTATACGGCTTTCCAGCTGTTCGAGTTCAGAGGGACTACAAGCCTTGCGTCTCTTCAGTTCCGGCAACAGATCCCGAAGCTGCTGCCAGTCGCCGAGTTGCTGATAAAGCTCGGATAAAAGCTTTAAGACATAAACATGTTTTGGTGCAATGGACTTGAGGTGCTTTAGGGTGGCCAGCGCCTGTTCCATTTGCTGATGGGCAAGTTGCAGTTCGGCCTGGGTGAGGCCGACAGCAATGTCGGCTGAAGGCATACTTTCATGAGCCAGTTGCAGGTACTGGTCGCGTCTTTCATGTTCGCCCTGTAGCTGCGCGGCCCGCGCAGCTGCCAGATAGTTCAGTAACGGCGTTTCAGCATTGGCTGCGTGTTTGAGCAGGCGTTTTTCTGCACCTTTCCAGTCGCCTTCAGCCATTTCCAGTAAGCCCCGGGTCAGGGATTTCTGTGCCAGCCTTATCTGTCGCTGGTGATGCCAGGTTTTTACCGTACTGGGGGTTTGCCAGAGGCGGACGAAAAAGCGGACTGTAAAATACAGTACCGCGAACAAAATGACATCCAGCAGAATAAACAGCGCCAGGCTGCCTTCAACGCTCCATACATCATAGCCAATCAGGATGTAGCCGTTGTCCCGCAATACCGCAAGGGCAATCAGGGTGCCGGCCAGTACGGCAATCAGGCTGCCAATCAACCAGCGGATCATTCTCTGGCCTCGCGGTATTGAACCAGTTGCTCCAGTGAAGTCGTGATATCGGGCATGGCAGGTGACAGTTCTGCCGTTTTCAGCGCTTGCAGATTGTTAAGCATATTGCTGGCAGCTGCTTCTTCAAGCTCAAAAAAGCTCTTGATCCATTCCATGGCGGTATCCAGACTACTGTGAAAAATTACCGTTTCCTTGCGCAGCAGTGCAAGGCGGGCGGTTTCCAGTTGTAGCTGCAGGTTCTGATAGAGAAAATACTGCTGTGAAGGTGGCAGCATGGCACTGATGGGTTGTTCATGTTTACGCACCACGACAAGTTGTTTAAAACCTTTCCAGGTGTCTTCAAGCAAGGTATCCAGGTTGCGTTCGGTCTGTTGGCCATCATTTGCCATGTCCGCAGTGCTGCGCGTCAGGTTGGTTCCGGCGGGTTTAAGCTGGTTGACCTGTTGCGACAGGCCTTGCAGTGTTGCCGCCATGCCGGTGATATCAGGCAGGTTAACAGACTTCAACTGATTGATTTCCTCGGCCAGTGCATTGCGGACGTCCGTCAGGCCAACATTGCCACTTTGCAGCAGCTTCTGGTCTGCCTGTTGTAAAGCCAAGATGGCCGTATTGATATCCCGGTTTAAAGACAGACGCTGGTTGGCTATACGCATCAGGGATTCGGCTTCTGCCAGTTGCCATTGATTTTTGCTACGGCCAATTTTCTGGCTTACCTGATCAACTGCCAGTTGCATAACTTCAGTCTGGCGTGAAAGCTGCGCACTTTCCTGGCGGATTTTTTCATCCTGTTGGGTGGTGCGTACGGCCTGTTTTTCAATGGATTGTTTCTGCTGTTCAAGTTCGGAGCTGGCGTTTTCAATATCCTTGCTGAGCTGCTGTTGCTGGCTAAGGGTGCTATTGATGCGTTCTTGCATGACTGTCAAGTCAGCTTTGAGGTTTTGCCAGTAGCGATAACCAGCTATCCAGCTGGCTGTGATGGCTATCAGGGCGACAATGGCGAGAATCAGTGGCACTACAGATCTCGATCCCCGGCTTGTCGTGTCTGCATTGTCTTGGTGATTTTCGTTGCCGTTATCAGCGTTGGACTTTGGTTCTTCCTCAACTTCCGGTTCAACCTCAATGATGCGACCTTCAACGGCATCATCATCGCTAATTTTATCTTTTTTCTCTTCCATTTAATTAACTATAGCTGGTTCTGTGGATAAGCAATATTTCTGCTTATGGTTTTGATGATTTCATCATTACTGCTGCGATCTGCCAACCAGATTTTTTGAAAACCGATTTCACGGGCATGAGAGCGCATGCGTTCACTCATTACGACAACAGGTTTTTGAAACAGTTGGTCACCGAGTATGTCTTTGCACAGGGCTATCAGATTGTCGAGTAACTGGTTGGATGTAGCAATGATAACATTGATGTTATCAGGCCATAACGGCAATAGTTGCTGAGGAAGACTGTCAGCCAGGCGGCGTTCATAGACTTCAAGATAAGCGACTTTAGCACCGCGTTCACGGAGAGTGTCAGCCAGTTTTTCCCTGCCGCCATTGCCGCGTACTATGACAATACGTTGTCCTGAGATATCAGCAAAATTGGCTGACTTAAGCAGGCCTTCTGTAGAAAAATTCTGTTTCGGCAGAGCAATGACGTTCAAGCCTTTATCCTCCAGCAGCTGCGCAGTGGCACGCCCGACGGCAGCAATTTTTTGGTTCTGCATGAAATCTGCACCGGTAAGCTCAAGAAACTGCAGTACAGCATTCTGGCTGATAAAAACCAGCCAGTCAGCATCGTTAATAATTTCCTGTATTTTAGCACTATCAATGTTTTCAGCCGGGGTGATTTCTATTGTTGGGAAAGGCACCGCACGCCAACCCTGGGCAGTGACAGCATCAATGGTGGTTCTGGCCTGCTGAACAGGCCTTAAAATCAGTATGCCGGGCGGGATTAGGTTTTCGGACACGAAAGGCTTTAATCGCTATAGAGTTCCTTGAGGATTTCCTTTGCTCCTTGCTGCAGCAGGGCTTCGGCAATCTCGACGCCCAATATTTCAGCCTGGTCGCGAGATGCAGAAGATTCCGCCCGGATAATGTGTTTGCCATCCGTGGTACCGACAAGTCCGCGCATGCTCAGCTGGTCACCGTCTAGAACGGCATGACCACCGATGGGTACCTGGCAACCACCCTCAAGCCGGTTGTTCATGGCACGCTCAGCCAGTACGCAGTCGGCAGTATCGGCATCATGCAAAGGTTTGAGCAGCTCATTGACGCGTTCATCATCAAGGCGGCACTCAATGCCAATGGCTCCCTGACCAATGGCGGGAAGACTGAAATCCGTGTTAATGAAATCGCTGATACGGTCTTCAAACCCGAGTCTGATCAGGCCGGCAGAAGCGAGAATAACGGCATCGTATTCGCCATCGTCGAGTTTGCGCAGGCGGGTATTCACATTGCCACGTAGCGGCAGTATCTCCAGGTCCGGGCGCTGACTGGAAAGCTGGCACTGACGACGCAGGCTGGAAGTACCAACACGTGACCCTGGAGGTAGCTGATCCAGTGAGGGAAAATTATTGGAGACGAAGGCATCACGAGGGTCCTCGCGCTGCATGATGACGGGCAAATGCAGGCCATCCGGAAAGGCGACCGGAACATCCTTCATAGAGTGTACGGCTATATCGGCTTTGCCCTCGAGCATGCCCTGTTCCAGTTCTTTGACGAACAGACCCTTGCCACCGATCTTGGCAAGCGGTGTATCCAGAATCTTGTCACCCTGGGTACTCATGCCAAGCAGTTCGATTTCAAGGTCCGCATGTGCTTCCAGCAGCCTGTCCCTGACATGTTCAGCCTGCCACATGGCAAGCGGTGATTTTCGAGTGGCAATAACGAGTCTGTTATCAGACATGATGTGATGTTCCGTTTGTCATTGTTATTGTCGCGCTATGCTACTGGCTCGAACAGGAACAGGCAAACGCTTCTGAAAATTTGTTACAATTCGCTCTGTTTGAAAGATTCTAAAAGGGCCCGCAGTATTCATGGAGCAGTTATGTTGAAACCCAAACAGTCAGAATTTATCTTTGAAGCTCACCTTGACGATTTCGAGGAGCTGGTTATCAAGGCTTCAGACAGCCAGGTCATTCTGGTCGATTTCTGGGCAGACTGGTGTGCTCCATGTCATGGACTTACGCCTCATCTTACACGTGCTATTCATGACCTGGAGGGCAAGGTGGTCCTGGGTAAGGTTGAAGTCGATGAAGGTGAAAACATGAAGCTGGCCGGACATTATAAATTAAGGGGCTTCCCCACGGTCATCCTTTTCCATAATGGTGAAGAAAAGGCCAGGTTTACCGGTATCAAGCCCACCCACTGGATTCATGATTGGGTCATGGAGCAGGGTGAAATTTTCTGACCGTTAAACAGTTAATAGTCTACTTTAAAAAAACCCGGTTTTTCCCCAATAGGGATATTCTGAATTTCATATCATAATTGCCATTGGTACACTCGCTGAAATTGAGGCAGAGCAGTTAGCCAGTCGCTGTATTTTGACACGATATTTCGTTATCAGACAGTTAAATACCGTGCAGAATATGGTTCTGAAAAATAATGATTTGGCTAATTAACTGATTTTTAATGGATTAGTGTTTCTGGCCTGTTGTTTGCTCAATAAACCAGGGAATCTGGTAAAGACTAGAATACTTAAAAATGACATATTCAGGGAATAGCGCAATGAAATTATTAAAAACATTTTTCGCATTTGTTTTTTTTACTTCAACCTCTATCACGGCAGCCGAGCTCTCTGCTCCACAGCAGGTGATTGACGATACTTCCAACGAAATCAAGCTTTTGCTCAAACATGATCGCGATTTACTGACTTCCGATCCAGCCTATGTTTACCAGATGGTTGACGAGGTGCTGATCCCTCATTTCGATCTGAACAGAATTTCAGGTTTGGTTCTGGGTCGCTACTGGAAGCGTGCTTCTGCTGAGCAGAAAGAAACGTTTAAACATGAATTCAAGAGAATGCTGGTCAGGACCTATGCCACGGCATTCAATGAACTGGATGACTGGAAGATCAACTTTCTTAAAACCAGAATGGGTAATAAAGCCAACGATGTCATGGTTCGTACCAAGATTTCCCGTAACGGTCCTGCAGTCGCCGTCGATTATCGCATGCGCGACAAAGGTGAAGGCTGGAAGGTCTACGATGTAAAAATTGAAGGCATGAGCCTGATTACCAATTACCGCAGTAGTTTCAACCGACTGATTCGCACCGGTGGTATGAATGGCCTGCTGACTCACCTGACAGAAAGCAATGACCAGAAAATTGCCGAGGCAACCGAGAATCCTGAAATGAAAAAGGTGGCCATGTCAGCGGCTGAATGAACTCCCTCCCCTTGAATATTAATAATATTTAAGTGATTGAAAAGCGGCGAAAGCCGTTTTTTTTTTGCGATAATAAAACTATGAAACAGCAGATCGCCTATCCCATCAGAAACAGTCTTTACCTGAGCATTACTGATCGCTGCACACTGGTGTGCGAGTTTTGCCCCAAAACTCACGGTGACTATCACGTACAGGGCTATGACCTGGAAATGGATCATCGCCCGGAAGTCGATGAAATTCTGCAAAGTCTGCCTGAACTTGAGTCTTATGATGAAATCGTTTTTTGTGGCTTTGGTGAGCCGACATTAAGACTGAAAACACTGTTGGCTGTTGCTACAGAGATAAAAAAGCGGGACAAGAAAATTCGCTTAAATACTGATGGGCTGGGTAATCTTGTGAACAAGCGGAATATTCTGCCGGAGCTGGGTGCCGTGGTAGACAGTGTATCCATATCCATCAATGCACAGAACGAGGAAGTTTATAACCAGCTTTGCCAGCCGCAATTACCTGGATCCTATCAGGCCATGCTGGAATTCGTCAGGCAGGCTCCTGCCTATATTGATGATGTAACCGTTACTGCAATCAACGGGCTTGAAAATGTTGATATCAATGCCTGCAGGCAAATGGCTACCGAACTGGGGGTGAAATTTCGCCAGCGCGAACTGGATAGAGTAGGTTGAGAAGTAACTTCTTATTTGCTGAATTGATGATCTAAATGACTAAAGAAATCGCGTCTCTTGCCGTTGAAAGCAGTAGTGAAACGATATTTTTTGTTTTCTCCTCCCGCGCTTGGTTTGGCGCATTGGTCTAAGGCTCATCCTTTCCCCGGATGAGCCTTTTTTTTACTTTTCCAGCCAGTCCTGAGGTTTCAGAAATTTGTCATAGAGTTCTGCTTCCGGACTACCGGGTTCAGGGGACCAGTCGTACTTCCATTTAACCAGTGGCGGCAGGGACATAAGGATGGATTCAGTACGTCCGCCTGTCTGTAGCCCAAAGATGGTGCCACGATCAAAAACCAGATTGAATTCAACATAGCGCCCACGGCGATAGAGCTGAAAATCGCGTTCCCGGTCGCCATATTCATGATCTTTGCGCTTTTGCATAATAGGCAGGTAGGCATCAATATAGTGATTGCCGACGCTTTGCATGAAGCTGAAAGACTTTTCAAATCCCCGCTCATTCAGGTCATCGAAAAAAAGGCCGCCGACACCACGCGGCTCGCTACGGTGTTTCAGGTAGAAGTAATCGTCACACCATTTTTTATATTTTGGATATATCTCTTTACCATAGGGATCACAGGCTTCTTTGCTTGTCTGATGCCAGTGAACGACGTCTTCGTCAAAACCATAATAAGGGGTAAGGTCAAAGCCGCCTCCAAACCACCAGACAGGCTCGGCGCCTTGTTTTTCTGCGATAAAGAAGCGTACATTGGCGTGTGATGTCGGTATGTAGGGATTATGTGGATGAATAACCAGCGATACACCCATGGCCTGGAAGGAGCGTCCAGCCAGTTCAGGTCTTGCAGCTGTTGCAGAGGGTGGCAGCCCGTCACCAAAAACATGCGAGAAGTTCACTCCGCCTTTTTCAATAATATTACCTTCTTCGATGACGCGTGAACGGCCGCCACCGCCACCGGGGCGTTCCCAGCTGTCTTCTTTAAAAGCCTGTCCATCTTCTTTGCTCAGGGCATCACAAATGGAGTCCTGTAATCCGAGTAAGTAGTTTTTTACAGCTTCGATATCTGGAGGCGTAGTCATAAATTGTCCTTTTGGCAGAGATCGGCTGCTGTACCCCCGGTCCTTTTTAAGGACGCTGTGAATACATCCATGTACGCTCTTTGGCAGCCTCCTTGCTGCCAAATGCCTTAAAAAGGACCGGGGGTACAACAGCCTCCGGTGTTCTGTTCTGGGTTATGTTCTAATTAATTTACCGCTTAATAGATCAGTAATCACTGATGGTCGGGCTGATAAGTCAACTTGACCGTTGACTATCATATCAACGCTGAGCTGTTTAAATCGACATTGCAGAGCGCTACGAGCAGGTTCCTGCTGGCTTCTGTTGGCACTGGTTGATACCAGGGCAGTACCAGCTGTATTACATAGATCCTGAACCACTGGATGAGCAGAAACACGCACGGCAATCGTTTCAAAATCACCGGTAAGCCAGTAAGGTGTCGCCGGGTTTTTGGGAAACAGCCAGGTATTGGGGCCGGGCCAGGTCTTGAATGCCTGTTCAAGAAATTCATCAGCAACGTCTGCTACATAAGGTCTTAACTGGCTAAAATCTGATGCAATAAGAATCAGGCCTTTACTGACAGGTCGCTGCTTTATTTTAAGAATCTGTTTAACAGCTTGAGCATCAAGTGGGTGACAGCCCAGGCCAAAAACGGCTTCAGTAGGATAGGCGATGACCTTGCCTTGCTGGACATAGCGGGCCGCGTTACGGCAGGCGAACGGCGTCATCAAGAATTATTCGGTTTCTTTAGCAGTTTCCGGTACTTCGTAAGGTTCAGCAAAAGAACAGTCTTGCTGTGGGCACACTTTTTCAGTACCACGACGCTTTGTGGTTTTAATCGTGAGTATAGGCCAGCCGCAGCTTGGGCAGGGTTCTGCAACCGGTTCATTCCAGATAGCGTAATCACATTTGGGATAACCGGAACAGGAATAGAAAATCTTGCCGCGACGTGACTTCCTTTTCATGATGGTGCCCTCATTACATTTCGGGCAGGTCACACCAGTATCGGTGGGCTTTTCCAGTGGCTCGATGTGTTTGCAGTCAGGATAGCCTGAGCAACCAATAAACTTGCCATAGCGCCCCTGTTTGAAAATCAGCGGTTTGCTGCATTTTGGACAGTCGCGACCGACCTGTTCAGGTTCGTTGCTGCTGCCATCATCGTTCAGGTTACGGGTATAGTCACATTCGGGATAGTTCGTGCAGCCGATAAAGCGTCCATTTCGACCTAAACGAATTGAGAGTTGTCCTTCACATTTGGGACATTTCTCATCAATTTTTTCCTGGGTGACGTCAGAACGCTGAACGTTTTCCTGAGTATGGTCAATCTGATCCTTGAAAGGTTGCCAGAAATTTCTCAGCAGCGGTATCCATTCTTCTTCACCACGTGAAACAGCATCCAGCTCGTCTTCAAGGTTGGCAGTAAAGTCGTAATCAACATACTTGGTGAAATAGTTGGTCAGGAACTTGTTTACAATTCGGCCCACATCCGTTGGGTAGAAACGTTTTTGTTCCAGTTCAACATAATCACGATCCTGCAATGTCGAAATGATCGAGGCATAGGTTGAGGGACGGCCGATGCCGTGTTCTTCGAGGGCTTTTACCAGGCTGGCCTCACTGTAGCGCGGAGGTGGTTCGGTAAAGTGCTGTTCCGGTAATACGGCAATTAAATCGATCTTTTCACCTTCAACCAGTTCCGGCAGCATTTTTTCATCTTTATCATCATCCGGTTTAACGTCATCCTTGCCTTCCTGGTAGACCTGGATAAAGCCGGGATTGGCAATGGTTGAGCCATTGGCCCTGAAAACGTTGTCTTCAGTGCCAGCTGCGAGATCGGCAGCCACGGTGTGCATGGTGGCATGGATCATCTGACAGGCTACGGTGCGCTTCCAGATCAGGTCATAAAGCTTTTGCTGATCCTTGTTCAAAAATTGTGCAATTTTTACCGGTTCACGGGCGGCAGAGGTTGGCCTGATGGCCTCGTGAGCTTCCTGGGCATTCTTGGACTTGGTTTTGAAGGTCCTGACTGCATCCGGCAGCTGGTCTTTGCCATATTTTTTGGCAATAAAATCACGTAATTCGCTGACAGCTTCGTCAGAAAGATTAACCGAGTCAGTACGCATGTAGGTAATCAAACCGGTATTGCCGTCACCAATTTCAATGCCTTCATAGAGCTGCTGGGCAATACGCATGGTACGCTGTGTGGTAAAACCGAGTTTTCGCGCGGCTTCCTGCTGCAGTGTGGAAGTTGTAAAAGGTGGAGCAGGATTGCGTTTGCGCTGTTTCTTGCTGACCTTGATGACATCCAGCAAGCCGTTAGCAGCGCCAAGCAAGGCCTGTTCAACTTCGCTAGCACGGCTTCCATCAGTAATGCTGAATTGTTCTATTTTATCACCACCAAACCGGGTTAATTTGGCAGCAAATTCCTGCTTGTCTTTTTTGCTCTGGGCTTTGATGCTCCAGTATTCGCGAGGCTTGAAGGCTTCAATTTCTTCTTCGCGCTCGACAATCATGCGCAGTGCCGGGCTTTGTACGCGTCCTGCAGACAGGCCGCGACGAATTTTTTTCCACAACAAGGGAGAAAGGTTGAAGCCTACCAGGTAATCCAGTGCCCGGCGTGCCTGTTGAGCATTGACCAGGTCCATGGAAATTTCACGCGGGTTATCAACCGCATGTTTGACGGCTTTTTTCGTGATTTCGTTGAAAACAACACGGAAAATGCCTTTATCTTTCAACTTCTTGCGGTTTTTAAGTAATTCCAGCAAGTGCCATGATATGGCTTCACCCTCGCGATCCGGGTCAGTAGCGAGCAACAGATTGTCGGCATTTTTGAGTTTACTGACGATGGCCTTGACGTGTTTGTCATTGCGCTCAATCGTCTGGTATTTCATGGAGAAATCGTTGGCTGGATCGACGGCACCTTCCTTGGGAATTAAATCACGGACATGACCGTACGAAGCGAGGACCTCATAGTCCTTACCCAGGTACTTTTCAATGGTTTTGGCCTTGGCTGGCGACTCAACAATTACCAGATTTTTCATTTAGTGCAGGCGATCGGTCGGGCGGTTGTAGATCATCTCTTCAATCTGCGCAAAAGCAGATTCTTTACCGGGCTGGTTCATCAAAACCAGCAGAATAATCCATTTAATGTCTTCGCTGTTGAATTGCTCTTCATCCAGTGCCATGGCACGTTCGATGACCAGTTCACGACTGGTTTTATCGAGCAGTCCACTCTGTTCAAGCGTCAGCAGCAGGCCACGGGCATCGATGTCAAGGCGTTGTTCTTCCTGGGGCGTCAACATGCGCATGGAAGGGGTTGCCGCTAGATTCTGGCTCATGGTGATCTGGTTGCGTGCCAGGTCATCAAGCCAGTCAAAAGCTTTCTGGATTTCAGTTGAAGGGAATCCGGCCTGTGACAGTTCTTCCTCAAGCAAAATCTGATCATGCGGGATATTGTCCTCATTTCCCATGTAGTTCTCATAGATGTAGATGAGGACATCAATCACATTTTCGTTCACGGCGACTCCGGTTTAACTGTCTTCCGGGGCAAAATATCAGACCCGGAGAAAAAATGACAGGATATTCATCACTTATTCAGGAGGCTTAATCCTGCTGAAGTAGCCTCCGGGTGCGGATGATACATGACCTTGAAGTTCTAGCAACAGTAGCATGGAAGAGAGTTCTTCTGCTTTCAGGTCACTTGTCTCCATTATTTGTTCGATTGAAACCGGGTCCCAGCCCATTTTATCAAGTAAATCTGAATACTCTTTATCTGGCGTTGTATCCTCAATTGGAGAAGCTGATTCCTTTTTAATAATATTTTCAGTAAAAGTTGGCTGGATAATGGAGAGCATGGCAGATAATTCTTCGACAATATCCTGTCCATCTTCAACAAGCTTGGCGCCCTGCTTGATTAGTTGGTGGCAGCCTTTGCTCTGGGGGTTATGTATTGAGCCAGGTATGGCGAATACTTCCCGGCCCTGTTCAGATGCCAGTCGTGCAGTAATCAGTGAGCCGCTTTTTTGAGTGGCTTCTACTACCAGGCAGCCCAGGCTCAGTCCGCTGATGATGCGGTTTCGTTTGGGAAAATGCCCGGGATGGGGGCCGGTTCCAGGAGGAAATTCAGTGATGATCGCCCCCTGGTCCGCTATCTGGTGTGCCAGCTGGCGATTACTCGCCGGATAGACCCTGTCTGGCCCGGTACCGGTTACCGCAATGGTTTTTGTCCCGGCTGAGAGACAGCCTTTATGTGCTTCTGAATCTATGCCCAATGCCATGCCGCTTGTGATGGTCAGGCCCGATGGGCCAAGATAGCGTGCGAAAGCATGTGCATTATCCCTGCCTCCCTTGCTTGGGTTGCGGCTGCCGACAATGGCAATTTGAGGAAGCCCGAGTATATCAGCATCTCCATGAACAAAAAGTGCCAATGGCGGGTCTTCAATGCGGCGTAACAGTTCAGGATAGCGGTCATCAGTGAAAGAAATCAGATGGCAGTCTGGTTGAGACAGCCAGGCAATATCCTTTTCAAACTGCAGCTCATCGATTTGCGCGAGAGCCCGATTGAGTTTTGAAGCAAAGGTTTGCGATGACAGTTGAAACAGCTGATCGAGTGAATCAGACTGGGTGATAAGCGGTATCAGCGTTTTACTGCCAATACCATTGGCACGTATAAGCCGGAGCCAGTCAGCTGTTGAGCATTGAAACATACCGTCCTCCCTGACAGTGTGTTTATCTGAGAAAAATAGCGCAGTTACTGTACGCTGCTGACCTTGTCGAGAACATGCATTGCGCGGGTTGCATGCATCACAATACCAAAACTGACGCGATCAAAGGTACGGAAAACCATCAGTAACCCGGCATCTTCGTCGGGCAGTTTTACCGTGTCACCACGTTCGGGAGAAATATCATCAAGAATAGTTTCTCCACGACGTTTGATATGCAGAACATCGCCTACCTCGAGGCCATTCTGTTTGCCTCGATCAATAACCACGACATTGTACTGACCAATCTGGGTAACACCATTTAGAACGGAGATGATGGCTCCATTTATCCGGGTTGAGGGTGTTTTCGGATGAAAATTCATCAGCGCAACATCTTCTTCAACTGGCAGCATGCGATCACCGGGCAGGCTTTCCTGTGCAGTGTCAGTCAGTAGCAGTGTCGCTGGATCACCCTGCATCTGAACCAGCGATGATCCGATGTAGATGGCCTCATGGCCAAGCAGTTCACCGGTTTCACTGTCAGTGTAGTCTCCGCCCTTGCGAACCACATCATACTTGGAGGAGTTGTCATCCAGATCACGTCCGTAGAAACGCTGTCCGGAACCGCCCATGATGTGCTCATCGGCAAAGGCAACGATGTAAGGTGCATCATCCAGCTGGCCTTTTTCCAGTACGTAAGGGCGGGAAAGGAAACTTTTAATGGCATCGATTGGAACGACAGGGATGGCGTTATCAATCGGTGTCGAACGAATTTGCGGGCTCAGTTTTACAGTGCCACGATTCAGCATCAGTTTTGGCTGGCCGTTAATATAGACCAGGCTGAGTAGATCTCCCGGATAAATCAGGTGGGGGTTGGCAATCTGCTGATTGGCATGCCAGATGTCAGGCCAGCGCCATGGATCTCTGAGAAACATCGCGGAGATATCCCAGAGGGTATCTCCTTTAACAACAGTGTATTCAGCCGGATGGCCATTTTTCAGTGCAACAGTTTCAGCTGCAACTACTCCAGAAAGCATAAGACCGGCGAGGCACGATAAAAGCAGGTGATGAAACTTGCGCATATTGATCCCTATTTGTGTGATTATATTGTCTCAACAGTTAAACAATCTATCACAGAATAACTGAAAATCCTGTAACATATCATTATGATAGCGAATTATTTTTAAATTGTACTATAACAATGCATTTTATTTATGGCGATACTTGAAATTTTACATTACCCGGACCCTCGTCTCAGAAACGAAGCATTACCTGTAGAAGAGGTGGATCTTGAGATTAAAAAGCTGGTCACTGACATGTTCGAGACCATGTATGATGCCCCGGGTATCGGTTTGGCATCGATACAGGTTAATGTCCCGAAACGGGTGATCGTAGTCGATATTACCGAAGAGCATGAACAGCCGTTGTGCTTTATCAACCCGGAAATCATCAGCAAGGATGGCGAAGAAGAGATGGACGAGGGCTGTCTTTCGGTGCCGGGCTTTTACGAGACGGTACAGCGCGCCGACAAAATTCGTGTGAAGGCTTTGAACGAGAAAGGTGAGGAATTTGAAATGGATGCCGAGGGCTTGCTGTCTGTCTGTATCCAGCATGAAATCGATCATCTCGATGGAAAGTTGTTTGTTGACTACATTTCTCCTCTTAAAAGAAACCGTATTCGCAAAAAACTGGAAAAAGACAGTAAAAAGTCAGGTCGTAAGGTTTTATAGGCGGGAATTGTTGTGTCTCAGTCATTGAAAGTCATATTTGCCGGTACGCCGGAATTTTCGGTAGCCCCCTTGCAGGCACTGATTAAATCGCGCCACCAGGTTATTGCCGTTTATACCCAGCCTGACCGGCCTGCAGGGCGAGGCCGTTCCATGAAGCCCAGTCCGGTTAAGGGTAAAGCGCTGGAAGCTGACATTCCGGTTTACCAACCACTGAATTTTCGTGAAGAGACAGACCTGTCTAAGCTTGAAGCGCTTGATGCCGATGTCATGATTGTTGTGGCTTATGGTCTGATTCTGCCTCAACGGGTGCTTGATGCACCTCAATACGGATGCCTGAATATTCATGCGTCTCTCTTGCCTCGCTGGCGTGGAGCAGCGCCGATACAAAGAGCGATTCAGGCTGGAGACGCTGAGACCGGAGTGACGATTATGCAGATGGAAGCCGGTCTGGATACCGGTCCGATGTTGTATAAGAGTGTCATTGGAATTGGTGATGCCGAGACCGGCGGCGAGTTACATGATCGACTCATGCCTCTGGGTGCAGAAGCACTTATTGCCACACTGGATTTGCTGGTCGAAGACAAGTTACAACCCGAAATTCAGGATGATTCACTGGCAAATTACGCACACAAGTTGCAGAAAAAAGAAGCGGAAGTTGACTGGAGCCAGTCAGCTGTTGCGATTGCACGCATGGTGCGGGCATTTAATCCCTGGCCTGTTGCCTATACACGATTAGGAAAGAAGTCTCTGCGTATCTGGCAAGCAGGGACATTGTCTGCACACCATTCTTCAACTCCCGGTTCCGTCATTGCCACTTCGGCTGAGGGTATTGATGTGGCGACAGCTGATGGTATCTTGCGGATCACGGAATTACAGCCAGAAGGTAAGAGAAGAATGCCTGCACGTGATTTTCTCAATGCGCATGACTTGACAGATACCAGTTTTGGCTAACGCTGAAAAGAAATCTTCCCGCAAACTTTCTGTTCGCTCTGCCGCAGCACGGGTTTTACAGGGTGTACTGAACGGACAGTCACTGACTCGCCTTCTGGAACAGTACTCGGCACAGGTAGCTGAGAAAGAACGACCTTTATTATCAGAACTGAGTTACGGCAGTTGTCGCTGGTATCACCGGCTTGACTTTTATCTGACGCGATTGATGAAAAAGCCGCTCAGAGCACGAGACCGCGATATCCATGCGTTGCTTGTTATCGGGCTCTACCAATTGGCTTTTATGCGTATCAAGCCACATGCCGCTGTACAGGAAACGGTCAATGCCGTTCGTCTTCTGGGGAAGCCGGCTTTAGTGAAACTGGTCAATGGCGTATTACGAAGCTTTCAGCGTGAACAGGATAACCTGTCAAAACAGCTTGGGGAAAATCTCCAGGCTCAATACGTCATGCCAGAGTGGTTGCTGCAACAGCTGAAAACTGACTGGCCTGAAGACTGGTCGTTGATTGCTAAAGCCCTGCTTGAACAACCGCCCATGACAATCCGGGTCAATACCGCTAAAGGCACAGTGGCAGATTATGTGACTGGGCTTTCCGGGCAAGGCGTCACCGTGAAGCCGGTGAAAGGTGTGAATACCGCCCTTGTTATGGATAAAGCTGTTCCGGTAGGGGTTTTGCCCGGCTTTTTTGAAGGCCGCTCATCTGTGCAGGATGCCGGTGCACAGCTTGCAGCCATTTTATTGGCGGCTGATGGCCAGGTCGATGTACTGGATGCATGTGCAGCGCCTGGTGGCAAGACAGGACATATGCTTGAACAGGCTAATGAAATTCGCATGACCGCTATCGATGTAGATGCAGGCCGCCTGGCGAAAGTTGAAGAAAACCTGCAGCGACTGGGTCTTCAGGCTGAGTTATTTGTTGGCGATGCGGCTGAACCAGTCGGCGAGTGGACTGAACGCCAGTATGATTCTATTTTGCTGGATGTTCCTTGCTCGGCCAGCGGGGTTATTCGCCGCCACCCGGATATCAAGCTATTAAGACGTAAGGAAGATATTGGCGACCTTGTAAAACTGCAGCGCAGGATATTATCCAGTGTCTGGCCTATGCTGAAACCGGGTGGTCGATTGCTGTATGCAACCTGCTCCCTGTTTCGGGTTGAAAATGAAAAGCAGATTGAATGGTTTTTATCACAGCAAAATACGGCAATGGAATTAAAGACGCAAACGACAGTCAAATCTATCTGCGGAAAACATGGCATCCAGTTGTTGCCTGGAATTTCCGCTACAGATGGCTTTTATTACGCCTTACTGCAGAAGAAAACAGATGATTAGAGGCCATAAGGGATTACAGTTTGGCATATGGGTGGTTGCTGCACTATGGCTGGCATCAGCTGTTATCCGTGCAGAAGAGTTTATTATCACCAAGGCTGAATCCGTACTGCTTGATGAACAGTATGTGATCAATGCCGAGATAGAGTATCACTTCAGTGAAGTTGCCCTAAAAGCCCTGGAAAACGGTGTGCCATTGCTGGTGGACCTGCATGTGCAGGTACGTCGCAAGGGCTCCTGGATATGGGAAGCGGATATCGTCGACTATCACTTCCGGCGCCAGTTGCATTATCTGCCGCTATCCGAATCTTACGAGGTTGTGGATATTGCCGATGGTAGTAAACGCCGTTTCATTTCCAGGACCATTGCACTGGAGGCATTGGGAGAAATCAGCGAATTGCCACTGGTGGAAGCGGAAAAGCTCCAGACGGGTAAAAGTTACCGGGTAGAAATAAAGAGTGAACTGGATATTGAGTCGCTTCCGGTGCCGTTAAGGCCTACAGCCTACATGTCTTCAAAATGGAAGCTCGCCAGTGAATGGAATGAATGGGTAATCACACCTTGAACGGAAGAACGAAATTTACCTCAATCAGAAAATTCAGTCATTCCGGACTGTTGCTGCTGTTACTGGTGCTGCTCCCGCTGCTGGTTTCATTGCACCTGATGAGTAATGCCATTCAGAACACGAATGAACTGAGTCGGCTGTTTATCCCATTACTGATCTTTAATATTTTCGGTCTGTTCCTGTTGCTGACATTGATCATAATGAATCTTGTCAAAATGATCGGCCAGTATCGTCGGCGTGAGCCGGGTTCACGTCTGACCATGCGCATGGTGCTGGTCTTTTTAATCTTATCTCTGCCACCGGTTTCCGTTGTTTATTATTATTCGTTGCAGTTTCTGCACCAGGGTATTGATTCCTGGTTTGATGTGAAAATTGATTCTGCGCTGGATGACAGCCTGGAACTGGGTCGCTCTTCACTGGAGTTGAACAAGAGACAATTCCTCAGAAGCTCACAACAATTACTTAATCAGGTTGAAGATTCATCAGAGGCCGCTATGGCGATCGCGTTGGTTGATTTGCTTGAGCAGTCTGGCGCGGTAGAACTGGTACTGATGGACCTGAATGGGAGAGTGATAAGTTCATCCAATATCAACCCTGAACAGATTGTCCCTGACGACACGCTCGAAACTTCCATTATTCAGCTGGTCAGGGATGGGGGAAGGGTGGTGAACGTTTCGCCTTATGGTGAAAGTGAAATACAACATGTCATCGTGGTGATACGCCATGATATTTTGCCCATTATTCTGCAGGCCGTGTATTCGTTGTCTGATGAAATTTCCCAGCTGACAGAGTCAGTGCAATCTGCAGTAGTGCGTTACAAGGAGCTGGCGTTTTTGCGTGAGTCTCTGAAATTCAACTTCACCATGACCTTGTTACTGGTACTGGTGTTTTCCGTGTTTGCCGCGGTTTGGGCTGCTTTTTACTCGGCACGTAAACTGGTGTCTCCAATCTCTGATATCGCAGCCGGTACTCGCGCGGTTGCAGCCGGAGACTATGAACAACAACTACCCTTACAGGACAGTCATGATGAGCTGAGTTTTCTGGTGACTTCATTCAACACCATGATGCGCAGAATTGCCCAGGCCAGGGATCAGGCGGCACGCAGTCAACGTATGGTTGAAGAACAAAAAACCTATCTGGAAACCGTGCTGGGTCATTTGTCGTCTGGCGTCATGGTGTTTGACCAGCAGAAAATTCTGCAAACCGCCAACAGGGCTGCCGGGCAGATACTGGATATCAATTGTGATCGGCTTATCCACCGCGCGTCATCTGAGCTAGCCGCCTGTTCCGAGCAGGTTGGGCAATGGATTGATAACATTGACCAGGCTCTGGTCGAAGATGTCTCGGAATGGCGCGAAGAAATAACCCTTTATGGCCCTGAAGGCAGGCTGGTACTGCTGACACGTATTAGTCCTTTGCTGGATTCCCTGGGGCATGTAAAGGGACGCGTTGTGGTCTTCGATGATATCACCCGACTGATCCAGGCACAGAGAAATGCCGCATGGGGCGAAGTAGCGCGTAGACTGGCACACGAAATCAAAAACCCTCTCACCCCCATTCAGCTTTCAGCCGAGCGTCTACGTCATAAATACCTGTCGAAAATGCCCAAGGATGATGCCAAGGTGCTGGACAAAGCCACACATACCATTGTGCAGCAGGTAGATGCTATGAAATCCATGGTCAATGCCTTTTCGGACTATGCCAAGCCCTCAAAGCTGGAAACCCAGCCACTGGTTTTTGATGAACTGCTTGCTGAGGTTATATCGTTGTATGAAGCTTCCGGTGAAGCGGAAAAAATGCAGGTATTGCTGGAGACAGAAGGTGCAAAACTTGAAGCCGATCCGGTGCGGTTGCGACAGGTTATTCATAATCTGGTGAAGAATGCACTTGAAGCGGTTGCTGAAACGGAGAATGCCGAAATCATTATTCGCAGTGAAAAGCTGGTGAGGCCAGAAGGTGTTTCACTGGGGCTGGAAGTGCTGGATAATGGGCCAGGTTTTGACGAAGCTTTTCTGGCCAATGTGTTTGAGCCTTATGTTACCAACAAGGCCAAAGGAACCGGACTGGGGCTTGCGGTGGTCAAGAAGATTATTGAAGAACACGGCGGTATGATTGCTGCATCTAACCGAGCTGAAGCAGGTGCACGTTTAATGATACGTTTGCCTGTTGTACAGGAAAATCCGGGGGAAGAATAAAAAATGAGCTATATCCTGATTGTTGATGATGAGCCCGATATCCGGGAGCTCGTCAAGGATATCCTTGAAGATGAAGGACATCAGGTTGCCGTTGCGGAAAATGGTATTGCTGCACGCAAGTTGTTGCGTGAGCGCCGTCCGCAACTGGTATTTCTGGATATCTGGATGCCGGATCTGGATGGTATCTCTTTGCTCAAGGAATGGTCTGAAGGCGATGGTCTGCCCTGTCCGGTTATTATGATGTCTGGTCATGGAACGGTGGAAACGGCCGTTGAAGCCACCCGTCTCGGTGCCTATGATTTTCTGGAAAAACCGCTGTCACTGGCCAAGTTGCTGCTGACGGTAGAGCGTGCGCTGGAAGCTGAGAAGCTTCAGGTTGAAAATCAGGGGCTTAAGCGTCGCGTTGATCAGATACTTGAACCTTCCGGGCATAGTGTTGTTATTCAGCACTTGAAAGAACAGGTAAAACGTCTAGCGCAACATGATACCTGGGTGCTGATCAGTGGTGAACCCGGCACTGGCAGGGAAACGTTTGCGCGTTACATGCATTCACAGAGCAAGCGCAGCGCTAATCCCTTTGTTGAAGTCAGCGTCTCTTCCATTGCCGCAGGTAATTCTGCGCAGGAACTGTTTGGCAGCGAAGATGGAGAGCGAATCTTCTACGGACGTCTTGAGCAGGCCAGTGGTGGTACTCTGTTTCTGGATGAGGTGGCTGACATGGATTTGGAAGCCCAGGCGCAATTACTGGGTGCGCTGGATACGGGTTCGTTCATGCGTGTGGGAGGCAAGGAGCCTGTTGAGGTCGATGTTCGTATTATTGCGGCAACCAGAAAAAACCTGGAAGAAGAAGTTAAACAGGGAAAATTCCGTGAGGACCTGTTTTTCCATCTCAATGTGGTGCCATTACAAATTCCTCCTTTAAGGGAGCATAAAGAAGATGTTCCGGAACTTCTGGTTTACTACACGGATTATTTCGTGGAGAAGGAAAAATTACCCTACCGCATATTTTCAATGGCAGCACAAAATTACCTCAGAAACTATGATTGGCCGGGTAATAATCGGGAGCT
>JABDQZ010000122.1 GCA_013041975.1 Gammaproteobacteria bacterium | reverse complement strand
CATCAGGCCTTCGAGGCCAAATTTTGAAACCCCATAGGCTCCCCAATAAGCCTTGCCTTTGCGGCCAACCGTATCAGAAGTAAAAACAATCGAAGCATTTTCAGCTTTTCTCAACAAAGGAAGACATTCCTGGGTAATGATGAAAGGTGCATTGAGGTTGATTTGCATCACCTGAAACCAGGTCTCGATATCATAATCATCAATACGACTAAGCAACTTGAAGGCTGCTGCATTATGCAAAATACCATCGAGATGGCCGAATTCCTTCTCCAGGGTTTCACCCAGCGTCACATAATCATCCGGATTGGCTTTTTGCAGATCCATTGGAAAGATGGCTGCTTGTGGATAACCGGCATCTTCGATTTCGTCGTAGACCTTTTCCAGGAATGGTAATGTTTTGTCGAGCAGGATGACAGTAGCTCCGTGTTTTGCGTACTCGATGGATGCCATGCGTCCGATGCCTTCACCAGCACCGGTTACGAGGATGATTTTGTCTTTGAGAAGATCAGCGGGTGCCTGGTAGTCTTGCATTGAATATTCCGGGGCAATAAAGAGATTATAAAGAGATTATGTTGCTAATTTTAACAGTGAATTACAGAGCAAACCACAGCTTGCGAATCGGTGTCAGACTGATTTTCTGATCAAGCACGTCGAAATCCTCAGCTAAAAGAAGATCCATCATTTTTTTTCTAAGCCGGTAATATTTATAGAGTGGCGATGAAGAACGCTTCGGGGCTGGAAGCGTGCTTTTATTCTCGATCTCCATGTAAAGCTGTTTCAGTATTTCCCTGGTTTGTTGCTGTTTGTTTTCATAAAGCAACTCTTCAAAGCGAATGGCGTTGATATCGAGCATTGTTTGAGGGATCAGGCGGATATTGTAGCGAATATGCTGTCCCATCAGCTGTAACCATTCAGCTGCTATGGCGTATGAGCCTACAACAAGATCTCTAGTTTCAGTACGACAAGAGGAAACGGTATTTATCAAGCGGGCAAAACTGCCACCAAAGTTTTCGCATCCTTGCCGGAATTCATCAATATCCCGATACGGCTGACGATGTAGATGGCGGTCGGTCTCCTTAATCATTGTTTTTACTGATTCGCTCAACGTAGTATCCTGCTGAATGAGCTGGAACAGATTGTGAGCCAATGCATGTGCGGATGGATTATCGACAGGTAAAAATATCTGTTCCTGCCACCATTGCAGTTTCATGCGTGCGACACCAGGATCGCTCAGTGCATACAGTTCAAGCAGTTCCTGTTTCCACAAGAACAGCACTGCCAGATTATCCCTGATGTCTACAGGACTAAAACGGCTGACATAATAGGCGGATGAGCCCAACGTTGTGGCAGCATTCGGAAAAGTGATGGCCTGCATCAGTTTTGTGGGTTTGTCAGCAAGTCCATCATTTCAGATGGGTGACTGATGATGTGGTCGGCGTGCCAGTTTTCGGGTTGGTCGTCATCGTCGATATAACCAAACAATGCGGTAACGGTGGTACAGCCAGCGGCATTTCCGGCCTCGATATCGCGTTCGGCATCGCCAATATACCAGCAATGTTCAGCACTGACGCCAGCGAGTTGACAGGCATGATGTATCGGTTCGGGATGTGGTTTTTTATTGTCACAGGTATCACCACTGACAATACAGGCGGCACGTTTATCCATCCCCATTTGTTGCATCAGCGGGTCGGTCAGCCAGGAGGGCTTGTTTGTTACCACACCCCACGGAATGCCATTGGATTCAAGTTTTTCAAGTAATACATCCATGCCCTCGAATAATCTGGAATCAACTGACAGATTGTCCTGGTAATAGTCGAGCAAAAACTGACGGTAGTCCTCGAAGGCTTTATCGTCAGGTTCAATTTCAAAACCCAGCCTGATCAGAGCAATTCCTCCATGCGACACCTCTGGGCGAATGCGTTCAAAAGGCAGTGGGTCACGCCCGAAATGTTTTAGCGTCACATTCAGTGCATTGGCCAGATCTGGGGCTGTGTCTACAAGCGTACCATCCAGATCGAACAGAACGGCTGCGTTTTTTTCAGACATGCTAAATTGTCAGGTGTAGTTCTTGCGGGTGTGAACCATGTAATTGACATCCACATCATTGGGATTCAGGCGATACACCCGTGTTAACGGATTGTAAACCAGCCCGGTGATATCCTTGCTACTCAATCCCGCTTCACGTATCCAGCCATCCAGCTCGGATGGTTTGATGAATTTTTCAAAATCATGCGTACCCTTAGGCAATATCCGCAACACATATTCAGCACCGATGATGGCAAATAAATACGACTTGGGATTACGGTTTAATGTGGAAAAGAACACATGACCTTCAGGCTTTACCAGTCGTGAGCAGGCGTTAACGATCGAAGCAGGATCTGGCACATGCTCAAGCATTTCCAGGCAGGTGACGATATCGTATTGACCGGCTTCTTCTTCCGCCAGTTGTTCCACAGGAACCTGGCGGTAATCGACTTTTTCTCCGGATTCCAGCAGGTGCAGTTTAGCTACCGACAGATTGGTTTCACCCAGGTCGATGCCAGTAACTGCGGCACCTTTAGCTGCCATGGATTCAGACAAAATGCCCCCGCCACAGCCGACATCAAGTACTTTTTTTCCGGCGAGGCCGGCAATCGAGTCAATGTATTCTAGCCTTAACGGGTTGATTTCATGCAGCGGCCGAAATTCACTGTTGGGATCCCACCAGCGGGCAGCCAGGGCCTCAAATTTGTTGACCTCTGAGTGGTCAACATTGATGGTTGCGTTGTCATTCATAATAGCAGCAATTATGCCCGCTCCAGAGGGGGAGTCAATCAGCCTGTAAGGATTCGTGTTTGCCAGTTTCTGGCTTTCTCGATGATATCTTTCTCATCCATCAGGGTTAACTGGCGATTTTTCAGTACCTGTTTGCCAGCAATCCACACATCACTCACATCGGCAGACTGGCTGGCATAAACGATTTGCGATATCGGGTTGTATACTGGTTCGGTTCCGGACCTGTTCATGTCGATGGCAGTGATATCAGCAGATTTTCCTGCTTCCAGTGATCCTGTTTCACTATCAATCCCCAGTGCTTTTGCACCGTTGATGGTAGCCATTTTCAGTGCTTGCAGGGCGGGTACTGCTTCGGCATTGCCTGATACGCCTTTAGCTAACAAAGCCGCGGTCTGCATTTCGTTGAGCATGTCCAGATTGTTGTTACTGGCGGCACTGTCGCTGCCGAGTGCGACATTGATGTTGTTTTCAACAAGCTTTTGTACCGGACAGAACCCTGAAGCCAGTTTCAGATTGGATTGAGGGCAATGCACAACCTGTGTGCCAGTATCCGAGATCAACTGTATTTCGTCCTCGGTCAACTGGGTCATATGAACTGCCATCAGTGAAGGAGAGAGTAGCCCCAGTCTGTTGAGTCGTTCAATCGGTCGGCAATGATGGTTTTCAATACCCATGTTGATTTCATCTACAGTTTCATGCACATGCATGTGTATTGCTACATCCAGTTCATTTGCCAACATCTGAATACGTTGCAAAGGTTCATCAGAAACCGAGTAGGGGGCATGTGGGGCAAAAGCTGCCTTTATCAGTGGATGATCCTTGTACTGATCATGAACCTGTAAGCCCTTGTTAAAATAATCGTTCTGATCTGCGGCCCAGTTTGAAGGAAAATCAATGACAATCATGCCCACTGTTGCACGTATGTTGCTTGAGGCTGATACCTGTGCCGTAATGTCAGGAAAAAAGTACATGTCGTTGAAACAGGTCGTGCCACTTTTGATCATTTCAGCGATAGCCAGACGGGTACCATCCCTGACAAATTCCTCATTGACCCATTTTGCCTCGGCAGGCCAGATATGATTATTCAGCCAGTCCATCAATGGCAAATCGTCTGCCAGGCCGCGGAACAATGACATGGATGCATGAGTATGTGTGTTGATCATTCCGGGCATCAGGGCATGTTCGGTCAGCTCGATGGTCTCTTCAGCGGTGTATTGTCCGCTTACAGTTTCAGTCGGTAACACGGCTTCAATACGTCCCTGCTGAATGACCAGGGAATGCTGGTAAAGGTAATCAGTTTTATCCTGATCTGACACAGGAATAATCCAGCGTGCGTTGATGATGGTGTTGACTGCCTGTGGCATGTTGTTATTCCCCGTATTTTATAGGCCTTTCTTACGGCGTTCAGTGATCGTTTTGCCGGCGATACCCCAGTTATCGGTATCAACCTCATCGATAACTACAACAGTGGTTTGCGGGTTTTTTCCCATGACATTCTGTAACAGTTCGGTGACACCTTTGATCAGTTCCGCCTTCTTTTCAGGGGTCACTGCTTCTTTGGTAATTTTGATATTTACGTATGGCATCTGCTATGTTTCCTTTATCTCCCACTCCAACACCGAGATCAAAGTATAGTGACGGAATTAATGCCTTTAAGCAATGAACTGATCTACATGGCAATACCGGCGATCCTGGTTGCTGGACTGGTTCATGGTGCCTTCGGTCTCGGTTTTCCCATGGTAGCGACTCCTTTGCTGGCTCTGTTCACCGATGTACTGACAGCCATGTTGATTACCTTGTTGCCAACCATGGCAGTAAATATATCTATTGTCAGTCAGACTGGCATGAAACAACTCAAGGAAGTCCGTCAGCACCTGATTATTATCCCTTTTACGCTGCTTGGAACGCTACTCGGTACCTTGCTTTTGGTCAATCTCGATCCCAGGCCATTTCTGCTGTTACTGGCACTGGCAACCTTGCTTTATCTTAACCAGAATTATTTCAAGAAAGTCAATTTCGACTGGATACGAAAATACCCGTTACCTGCCTATGTGACGTTTGGTTTAATGGCAGGCTTCATGGCAGGCACGGTGAATGTCATGTTACCGGTGCTGATCATTCTTTTTATGGAGATCCGCCTTGCCGGAGCAGCAATGATTCTGATTTTCAATTTAAACTTTTTTACCGGGAAGATTACCCAGAGCCTGGTGTTTTTTCAGCAAATACAGGGCATTGCTGGTTTTCTTCTGGATTCCCTATGGCTGGTACCAGTCGCTGTAATTGCCCTGATGATTGGCACTAAAATCAGAAAGAAATTTGATGAAACACGCTATCTGAAGGTGTTACGGGCAGTGCTCTGGTTAATGTCGGGGATTCTTATCTTGCGATTTATATACAGTTACCTGTGAAAGCTGGAAGCGTTATGCAAACGGTTCTTTCGTAGTTATTCATACATGAAAAATACAAAAGAAAGGTATCTTTCATAGTCTTTGTATCAATGCTTACTCGTCGGTTTAGCTGGAATGATGAAAGTGAATACGGCACCTGTCTTTCTGTTTTTCGGTGGCGATTCCGCCCATATTTTACCATGATGAAGTTCAATGATTTCTTTCGAAATAGGCAAGCCGAGCCCTGTTCCTCCTCCTTTTGAACGTGTTTTAGAGCTCTGAACAAAGCTGTCAAAAACATCTCCCAACTCGTTACTGGGAATTCCAATACCCTCATCAATAACACTCAGTGATAAAAGCTTGTCAGTTTCCAGCGAATTACGATGCAGAACGATTTCAATGGTGCTGTCATTGGGAGAAAACTTAATAGCATTTGAGAGAATATTGACTAAAACCTGAGTAATAAGTTTACTATCAAAGTATCCTGTCAACGATGTGTTCTCATCCATTTTGATAGTGATATTTTTATCCGAAAGCAGACTGCTGACTTCATCAATAGATGTTAATGCTACCGTCGTTAAATTATTTTCTTTAAATTCCGGGGTAAGCTTGCCTGCTTCCAGTTTCGATAAATCGAGCAAGTTATCAAGCAATGTCGTTAATCTGTCACCACTTAAGTGAATTTTTTCGAGATAACTTTTAACTTTATCATCTTTAATATGTTTTATACCCAGGTTAGAAAAACTCAAAATTGCATGCATTGGCGTTCTTAACTCATGAGACATGTTTGCAAGAAAACGACTTTTTTCTTTATTCGCAAGCTCAGCTGTATTTTTTGCCTCCTCGAATTGCGCAGTTCTTAATGCAACTTGTTTTTCAAGATTATCAGCTAATTGTCTGTATTTTTCTTCACTTTTAGCGAGCTTATGTGTACGGCTGGTAACTTCACGCTCCAGTTTTCTGTTCCAGTAAAAGACTAAAAACAAAACAATCGTGGCGACAGAGGCAATCCACCATACAAGTTGGTAATCAACGGCTCGCTCAAAACGTATCCCCATCCATTGACTGTAAATTTTAGAATGTTCTTCCTCTGGTATCGAGTTGAGCGCTTTTTGCAGGATGATCCTAAACTCAGGCCAGTCGTTCCTGACTGCCATACGCTGATTGTTCTTGTACGGGGTTTCACCAGAAAGATGGATGTTACTTATCTCATACTTGCCGATGTAATACGTCGTCGTCATAATATTTCCGATATAGACGTCCACATCACCATCAGACACCTGCTGCAACCCGTCACGCGGTGAAGCAACGGGATGAAATGTAAATTCCGGGTAGTCTCTTTTTAGCCATTCTTCAACAGCATACCCCTTGGAAACAGCAACTTTTTTATCTTTTAGTGCTTCAAGGCTACCGATGTAGGAGACATCTTGTCGTGCAAAAATACCAATGGGTATAGAAATATACGGCTCTGTAAATAAGCTATATTTTTCCCGTTCAGCTGTTTTCGACACAGAACTTGCCATGTCAAGTTCTTTGCGTTTGAATTTATCAACACCTTCACTCCAGCTCAGGTCAGTGGGTAATACAAATTCTATACCGAGTAATGCTTCAAGCTTTTCAAGATAATCAATAGAGAGACCTTTAAATAGACCATCGTTATCAACGTACTCAATAGGGGCCCAGCTTGGATCAACCAATAATCTTATTTTTTTATGCTGGCTAAGCCAGTTTTTCTCGTTATCGGTTAATATAAGCGCCTTATTGTCAGTATTCATTGCAAGCCACTTTGAACGCAGACTTTCATAGTCAGTCGTTGTCAGAGAATCCAGCGTTTTCTGTATGGCAGAATGAAGCAGGGGATAATCACTTCTAACCGCAAAATGCAGAGACAACTCCCCTAGTTCTCGTTTAGAAAGCTCTCCTTTAATGCTGAGATCAGAAACCAGGTATTTCGTTATGAAGTAACCAGCGTGACTGGCATTATCAATGTAATAGTCTGCATCATTAGAGCGTAATGCCTTGTAAGCCTCGTCAATGTTATCTACAAGCAATATGCTGAATTCTGGATATTTGTCCTGAATGGAGCGTGTCTGTTGAAAGCCCTTGACGAGAACCAGGCGCTTGTCTGCCAGGTCATTTATTTCTCTTATGTTCTTATTGGTAACCTGTCCCACGACAACAAAAGGTGAGGTATGAACCGGGCGGGTTTCCATGACAAAATTTCGTTCAGGCCCATAGGATGAATAATCATTTAACAGGTCTACTTCAAGATTTTTGATTGCCTGCAGGCTCTCGGAATAGCTTAAGCCATTAACCTGTATAACTTTCAAGCCAAGTCGCTCGGAAACCAATTCAAATAAATCATTCAGGTAACCTGAACGGGTACTATTCTCGATAAAACTCAACGGTGGCTGATTACTGATAATAGGTACACGAAGCGGGGGCATTTCTTCCAGATAGGAAATCTCCTCAGCGGTCAAAACGGATTCTCGGAAGCTGGTGTCAGCATGAGACAGCATGCTGACAAAGAGTACCTGTAGCAAAATAAATGCAGGATAAAAATTAATTTTCATTTTCTAATAAACATTAAAAGAATTTACCTATTTTAATATAGTTTGTATCGGCTTCTGGACTATTCTCTTTACATATTTATTTGGTTAACACGCCCATCCAAAAGCAAGGAGCTAAAAAATGTAATAGACATTAAGCGAAGACTGTAAAAAACCTATAAAGACAAGGTTTGTCAGCAGCTATTATCGATAACTGAATTATTAATAAATATCATATACTTGGAGCATATTATCCGTGTCCGGAAACAATCATCATTACCAGGAGTATTTAGTACTATCCAGCTTATGGCTAAAGACATTTATAGCGACAGAGATTTGGTGGGGCTCAATATCCTAACGATGATTCAATATAGTCTTTATAAAAAAGAGCGGATTTAGGGCTTTATCGAGCAAAAGTTTCTGGAAAAGATGCCGTTAAAAATATAAATAATAATCAATAACATAAATTAAATATGAAAAAAGTATTTTTTCATAATTCTAAAATCACATTTCTTGCTGCTCTAGGCTACATCATCTTGATAATACTCTTTGCTGTAGTGATCATTTTGGTCAGTCTTAATTCCGAAAAACAAAACATTACGAATAAACAAAATAAATTAGCAAGCCAGAAAATGCAGTTAGCCAGCCAATTGGCAGAAATTGCCCGGACTCGAGCACGACTGACAGGGAAGATGATCTATCTTGAAGACTATTTTGAAAAGGATGAGATTAGACTCCAGCTGGATTCACAGGCCTCAAGGTTTTCCACAATACGAAGTCAGTTATTACAACTCCCTCTTGATGAGACTGAGTTGGCTCTGTTAGAACAACAAGCTTCTATCGTACCAATTACTTTGCCATTGCAGCGAAAAGCGGCTGATCTCGCAATGGAAGATGACCCGGTTTCTATCAAAGAGGCACAACGTCTGTTGTATGAAGTCGTATTTCCTGGCCAGGAGGAAACCATTGCCTACCTTCTGCAGTTTCGAGACAAGCAAAAACAGCAGATTGATCGTTCTGCCACAATTTCAAGTGAGGCACATCAGGATCTAATTCAGTTTAATACATTTATCTTTATATTTGTTTCCCTTGTAGCGATAGTGTTCGCAACAATCATTATCATCAAAATACGCAATACAGAAACAGCACTTCTCGAATCAAAAAAACAGACTCAGGTAGCACTTGAAGATTTAAAACTCTATGAAAACTCGTTCGAATATAGCGGCGAAGCAATGGTTATTACTGATAAGGAAAATCGCATTTTGAATGTAAATTCTGCTTTCACTGTTTTAACCGGTTACAGCTTGAAAGATTTGATGGGTAAAGACCCTAATGCACTTGCCAGTGGGAAAACGCCAGTAGATACCTATGAAAATATGTGGAATGCACTGAAACAAGAAAGTTTCTGGCAGGGTGAACTGTGGGACAGGAAAAAAAATGGTGAGATTTATGCTAAATGGATAAGTATATCTGTGCTCAGAGGTGTAAATGGAGAAGTGCAAAACTATATTGCCAGTTTTACCGATATAACCGATCGTAAAAATACAGAGGAACGGATTGAACACCTGGCACATCATGACATTTTGACGGGCCTTTACAATCGCTTCAGTCTGGGGGAGCGTCTGGGTCAGTCAATATTGAGTGCAAAACGAGCACGCAAGAAACTTGCCTTGATATTTATCGATCTGGATAAATTTAAAAATGTGAATGATACGCTTGGTCATAGTATTGGCGATAAACTGCTGATAGATGTCGCTAAAAGGATTAAGAGTGCGATACGTGAAAGTGATATAGCAGCTCGTAATGGTGGCGATGAATTTGTTGTTGTCATTAATGATATTGGACAAACTAAGTTCATTGGCCGTATTGCCGAGAAAATATTGAATTTGATTGCGCGGCCATATCATGTTGATAACCAGGTTTTAGAAATTACCCCGAGTATGGGTATCAGCGTTTATCCCCATGATGGCAAAGATAGTGATACATTATTGAAAAATGCCGATATTGCAATGTATCACGCCAAAGAGCATGGTAGAAATAACTTCCAGTTATTTTCTGAAGAAATGCTGGTGCAGATACAAGAGCGATTGTCTATCGAGCATGAACTCAGTGCTGCTCTGCAGAATGGACAAATGGAGCTGTATTACCAGCCTCAAATAGATGCTGACAACAATTATATCTCAGCTGTTGAGGCTCTGGTCCGTTGGAGGCACCCAGAACGTGGGATCATATCTCCTGAATATTTCATTACCATTGCTGAAGAATCAGGCCTGATTCATTCTTTAGGATCCTGGGTGTTGAACGAAGCCTGTGGTCAGCTTTCTGATTGGAAAAATTCCGGGGTGAATCCATTACGTATCGCGGTTAACCTTTCTACCTTGCAACTGCAGTCAGATGAGCTTGTGGATATGGTTCGCTCTACCATGCATAAACATCATATATCGGATGGTGAACTGGAGCTTGAGGTAACCGAAAGTTCGGCAATGGAAGACCCACAACTGGCTGTGGCTCAGTTGAATGCACTGCGAGAACTTGGAGTATCCTTGGCAATAGACGATTTTGGAACAGGATATTCATCACTGGCCTATATCAAGAGGCTTCCTGTACAGATACTCAAGCTGGATAAAACTTTTGTGCAGGATATTGGAATTGACGAAGGCGATACCGAGATTAGTGCTGCAACTTTAGCGCTTGCACATAACCTTAAACTCAAAGTCGTAGCTGAAGGAGTCGAAACGGAATTTCAGCGGAACTTTTTAATTGCAAATGATTGTGATTATTTGCAGGGCTATCTTTTTAGCAAACCATTACCCGCATCCGAAATAACAGAAATACTCATGAACCAGCGTTTCTACACCTTCGATACTGATGTGAATCTTTCCAATAAGACCGACGTAATTTAAGATAAAGCAGCATCCGAGATAATTGACCAGATCATATAAGAGAAACTTTTTCCTGTAATTGATGCAAGCCCTGGTTTTACTGGAATGATGACTTTATCGCGCTGTCCAGCCATTTGAGGGGATTAAAAAGACCTGGTGTCGAGGAGTATAAAATTTATTAGCAGCGTACGGTATAAAATATTGCTGTTGTTGATAATATGAATAAGCGGGTATAAATCGTTGTGGCTGATGCTGATTGGATTTGCCAAAAAAGTTAGAACAGAAAAAAGCCTGAGCGGGTATAGCTGTCAGGCTGCATGCCACTATCGCGGCTATCAATATTGTCTTTTTCATTATCATTGTTTGATTATGGCAAAAAATAGTTTTTTTGCTGAAAAATCGTGGAAAGTTTTCAGAATTTTGTGGCCATTTATTAACGAACAATAACCTGCAAACATATCAAAAATCTCATCTATAATTCAAAAGACCTCAAAAGCTGTTTTTTTCAAAAGAAATTTAGCTAAATTTAATTATATTTTGTAAGGATTGTATGATTAAAAATCATATAACGACTATCGTTTCCGGGTTCGCAATTGTTATCTTATTGATGATTGTCGTGCTTTCACTGGTTTTCTTCGAAAGCCAATCGATTAAAGATGTATTACTACAAATCGGTTCAAATAATAATAAAGCCAATTTATTAACAATAATAAGAGAATCTCAACTTGAACGCTCAGTTATCCTACGTGATATTTATCTGACTGGAGACCCGTTTGAAAAAGATGATCTTAAAATGAATTTCTACAACCATGCTACAAAAGTAGGTAATGCCTATAAATCTCTTCAGTCATTAGAATTATCACCGGCAGAAAGAAAAAAACTGCAATATTTTATAGAAATAACAAGAGTAAACAGAGATATCAGAAACGAAATTATTGACATCCTTGTCAAGGATAAAGCCAATATCGATATTTTAGATTTAAATAATAAATTTTCGAAGACGATCGAACTTGAAAAAGCATCACAGGGTCTTTTGCGCGGGTTAAAGACTAATATTGACAATAAAATAACAATGGATATTGAGGAAGTCATTTCAACTATAAAAACAATAGTTTTTAATCATTTGGTTTTAATAATTTCATCAGTTCTTTTATCACTGACGATAGCCTTTTGGGTTGTTCGTCTTGTTGTTAAGCAAACAAAAGTAATCGAGAGCTTCCATGATCGTCTTGAAGAAAAAGTTATCGCACGCACTGAAGAATTAGCTTTTGCAAAAGACGTAGCAGAAAATGCAAATAAGGAAAAGAGTCGCTTTCTTGCAAATATGTCACATGAATTACGTACACCAATGCATGCGATATTGAGCTTTTCCCGGTTGGCATCTAAAAAAGTCGAAGATGAAAAAGTAAAGAATTACCTCAGTAAAATTGATCAAAGCGGGAAGCGCTTGACAAATTTGATTGATGCATTGCTGGATATATCCAAACTAGAATCGGGTAAAATGGACTTTAATTTTCAATTAAGCGATATGGTAAGTATCGTAGATAATGCTGTCTCTGAACTAAAAAGTGTAAGCATCGATAAAAATTTAACAGTTATATTTGAGGAAAGTGCACCT
Organism: Gammaproteobacteria bacterium; assembly: GCA_013041975.1. Lineage (GTDB taxonomy): Bacteria > Pseudomonadota > Gammaproteobacteria > Chromatiales > Chromatiaceae > JABDQZ01. The sequence goes on along the minus strand of JABDQZ010000122.1, from coordinate 438 downwards.
GTAGAGCTTGAGATGGATTCCAATTTGATAACCCAGGTGATGATCAATCTTTTGTCAAACGCGATAAAGTTCAGTCCAGAAAAATCAAAGATTATTATCAGTTTGATAGAAGTTGATGCAGTGCCAGGTACCGACTTTTATGGAACTGTTGAATTAATTATTACTGATAATGGTATTGGAATACCTGCCGAAGAATTGTCCAAAGTATTTGAACGGTTCATACAAAGTAGTAAAACAGTCACTAAAGCTGGCGGGACAGGCTTGGGGCTTCCTATATGTCGTGAGATTATACAAGGCCATAATGGGCTGATTTGGGCTGAAAGCCCGGTTAATGGATCAGGTAATGGCTCTTCATTTCATTTTATCATCCCAAAGAAACAAAATTAGTTTCATGTCTGCTTCTCCCACAACGGAGATAGCCAGAACTTTCACTTCGAG
>JABDQZ010000027.1 GCA_013041975.1 Gammaproteobacteria bacterium | reverse complement strand
GTGCAGCCCCCTCTCCTTCAGGTGAATACCGAATATTGACTCCAAATCGTTCACCTTTTCCAAGGTATTCTTCAATCTGCTGACCAAGGTGAGCATGATTGATCACTAAAAGAGTTACACCGGCTTTCTGAAGAGCCCAGATATGATGAACAATGAGTGGCGTCCCTCCAGCTTTCAATAAAGGTTTGGGCGTATCATTGGTCAATGGTCTCATGCGCTCTCCACGACCCGCTGCCAGAATCATTGCAGTTTGAATACTCATGCTTTTAGTTACTGATTAATTGCGAAAAGTCATTACTTATTTTAATGATCGACATTACTATCATAATAATACAAACAGATACCTGTGCTAGATTTAACGTTTGTAACATAAATAACAATAGCAATGACATTATAAAACTTTAAACTCAGGAAACATCTCACATGAAAAAACTGCTCGCTACCCTGCTTATTGCAGCCGCACCTTTCAGTGCAAACGCTGTGGATCTGGCCAATGGCCAGGAAATCAACAAAAGCTGCGCCCTCTGTCATGGCAATATCGGCCAAGGCACACCAGGCAAACTTTCTCCGCGCCTCGCAGGTATGCCGAAAGAATACCTGATCAAGGCTACCAAGGACTATCGCGATGGTGTCAGGTCCAATCCCCTGATGGTTAAAACTGCCAGTATTGACAAATTGTCTGACAGTGATATTGAAGATATCGCAACCTACCTTTCCATGATCGATATTCGCCCGGACACACGCTTTAACGTAGCCCAGAGCTCAGGCGATAAAAAAGAAGGCAAAGAACTGTACATGGATGAATGTAAAACATGTCATGCCAGGGACGGTTTTGGTAAACCCAAGAAAGATGCTCCACCGCTTGCTGGCCAGCACAATGAGTATTTGTACCAGTCCATGAAAATGTTCCAGTTCAAGAGTCGTATTCATGACAATGACAAAGATGACGATACTTTTGACGAATACAGTGATGTCGAACTGAGCAATCTGACTGCATTTATCTCCACACTGGATGACAAGGGTTTCAAGGATGGCTTTAAAACCATGCTGCCTAAAATCGCAACAGCTGATATTCGCAAGTCCAAGGCGGTTGCCGAAACCCGCAAGAAAAGTAATCTGCAGATCACCGATATCAAGCAGACGGTTGTTCAGATGCCGCTGAATAAAGGGGTAGAGGTTCAGGATGCCATTGATGCCATGCTTTCCAAAGCAGTTGAACTCAACCAGAAACTGGTTGCCCAGCAGTATGTATCCAAAGAACTTGAAGCCCGCGGTATTGAATCTCCCTACCTGTCTATCTTCCAGTTCTGTACACCAACTGATGCGCGCCTGATGGTATTGGCTAATCCAGTATTTGCCAGCTACATGCCTTGCCGTATCTCCATGGTTGAAGACAAGGAAGGTAGTATTCAGTTAATGATGCTTAACCTTGATATGATCATCGAGAACAACCTGCTGCCACAGGAAGTCGTTGAAACAGCTATCCGTGTTAACCAGAACATGCTGGATATCATGGTTGCCGGTTCAACCGGGGAATTCTGATAAACCCAAAACCTAGCCACGGACGGCTGTTTCAAAAACAAAAAAAGCACGGCTATTGTCGTGCTTTTTATTTTTTGTCATCTTGGCCGAAGAAAGAGAGCTTTATCAGCAAGCATTCTTATTACTTGCGAGCTCAAAATGACAACTGTCCGGCTTTACTGACCCTTACCCTTCATTGATTCAAAGAACTCATCATTGGTTTTGGAAACCTTGAGTTTGTCATACAGGAACTCCATCGCGGCCAATTCATCCATGGGATGCAGGATCTTTCTGAGAATCCATACCTTCTGTAATTCATCAGGCTTCATCAGAAGGTCTTCACGACGGGTACCACAGCGGTTGATGTTGATCGCCGGGAAAATGCGTTTTTCTGCAATACGACGATCCAGATGCACTTCCATGTTACCCGTACCCTTGAACTCCTCGTAAATCACATCATCCATACGTGAACCGGTATCAACCAGAGCGGTTGCAATGATGGTAAGACTGCCACCTTCTTCAACATTACGCGCTGCGCCAAAGAAACGCTTTGGACGATGCAGTGCATTGGCGTCAACACCACCGGTCAACACCTTGCCCGATGACGGAATAACGGTGTTATAGGCACGTGCCAGACGGGTAATGGAATCCAGCAGGATAACCACATCCTTTTTATGCTCAACCAGGCGCTTGGCCTTTTCGATCACCATGTCTGCTACCTGCACATGACGCGCTGCAGGTTCATCAAAAGTTGATGAAATCACTTCACCACGCACAGAGCGCGCCATCTCGGTAACTTCTTCCGGACGCTCATCAATCAGTAACACTATCAGGTGACACTCTGGATGGTTAATAGCAATTGACTGTGCGATATTCTGAAGAATCATGGTCTTACCCGCTTTTGGCGGGGAAACGATCAAACCACGCTGACCTTTACCAATCGGTGCAACAAGGTCAATGGTACGTGCGGTAATATCTTCAGTACTGCCATTACCGACTTCCAGCTTCAACAACTTATTGGCAAATAACGGCGTGAAGTTTTCAAACAGAATCTTGTTTTTGGCATTTTCAGGCTTGTCGTAATTAATCTTGTCGACCTTGAGCATGGCAAAATAGCGCTCATTGTCTTTTGGCGGCCTGATCTTTCCTGAAATGGTATCGCCGGTTCTTAAGCTGAATCTTCTGATCTGACTGGGAGAGACGTAAATATCATCCGGACCTGCCAGGTATGAACTATCAGCTGATCGCAGGAAACCGAAGCCATCCTGAAGAATTTCCAGTACACCATCACCATAGATATCCTCACCTTTTTTGGCATGGCTTTTGAGAATGGCAAAGATCAGGTCTTGCTTGCGGGAACGCCCCATATTCTCAAGTTTCATAGTATTAGCCAGCTCATGGAGCTCGGGCATAGACATTTTTTTTAGTTCAGTCAGGTTCATAGTGATTCAGGAAAAATATTAACGATGTTGAAAAAGAAGAAATTCAGAGGGAGTCTGAATGGTTGGATATTTTTTATTCGGATATTATATTAAGGTCTTGCTTGAAATTTCGACACCGTGAGGATGCTAACTGAAAGTCTAGCACGCTCTCACGGTACGTCCAATTCTTTTAGATATTACTATCAATAAATGCAACAAGCTGGGACTTTGATACCGCCCCCACCTTGGTCGCTTCTGGTTCACCGCCTTTAAACAGCATCAAGGTAGGAATGCCTCTAATGCCAAATTTTGGTGGCGTGTTCGGATTTTCATCGATATTTAGCTTGGCGATAGTCAGCTTACCCTGATATTCACCAGCAATCTCATCCAGTACAGGTGCGATCATCTTGCACGGACCACACCAGTCAGCCCAGTAATCAACAAGTACTGGCACACTGGAATTTAATACCATCTCTTCGAAGGCATCGTCCGTAACATGAACAATGAGGTCACTGCTCACAAATATTCTCCAAATTTAGTTAAAAAAACAGAAAGATTAAATACAGGTATGTATAAAACCTAATTTCAGCCGAAATGCTCTGCAAATGCAAGCATTACAGGTAATTTTCTCTATTTCCTGTATGCTAGCGCCATTCGACAAACAAATCATAATCAGTAGTTTCTCCATGAGTGAAAAACACCTCAGTGACATAAAATTTGATAGCTTCGATTTTGAAGAGCCTGTAAAGCAGGGTATCGAAGCCTGCGGCTTTATTAACTGCACCCCCATTCAGGCGGAGACTCTTCCCATAGCTCTGCAAGGAAAAGACGTAGCAGGACAAGCACAGACCGGCACCGGAAAAACAGCCGCGTTTGCACTTGCCACAATACAAAAACTACTGAAATCAGAAAAAAACAACAAACACCCCAGAGCCCTGATTGTGGCTCCAACACGCGAACTGGTTGTGCAAATCGAAAAAGACACCAAAGCACTGGCACAATTTACTGACCTGAAAATTGGCGCTGTGTTTGGCGGCACCGGTTACGACAGTCAGAAAAAAATGCTTGAAGATGGCCTTGATATACTTATTGGCACTCCCGGCCGATTGATTGATTACTTCAAACAACATATCTACAACCTTAAATCGGTTGACGTTGTGGTTATGGATGAAGCAGATCGCATGTTTGATCTGGGCTTTATCAAAGATATCCGCTACCTTCTACGCCGTTGTCCACCACCAGAACAACGTCAGGGTCTTTTGTTTTCGGCCACCCTGTCATATCGCGTCACCGAACTGGCTTATGAACACATGAATAATCCGGTCACGGTGAAAATCGAAGCCGAAATGACAGCTGACCGTATCAACCAGACGGGTTACATGGTTGCCAATGAAGAAAAAATCCCGCTTCTTATTGGCCTCCTCCAAAAAATGGATGCACACCGAACGATTGTTTTCGTCAATACCAAACGGGCTGCAGATGAGGTCTGGGGCTACCTTGAAGGCAACGGTATAAAAACAGCCATTCTTTCCGGTGATGTACCACAGAAAAAACGCCTTAGCCTGTTAAAAAGCTTTCAGACCGGTACAGTTGATGTGCTGGTCGCTACCGACGTTGCAGCTCGTGGCCTGCATATTACCGATGTCAGCCATGTTATTAACTATGATCTGCCGGAAGATTCCGAAGACTATGTCCATCGTATTGGCCGAACGGCACGTGCCGGCGCCAGCGGCGATGCCATCAGCTTTGCCTGTGAAACCTTCGCATTTTCACTGCCTGACATTGAAGAATTTATCAGCATGAAAATTGATATGCAGCCTGTCTCGGGTGATCTTCTGGCCGAAGTGGATCCAGCCAGCCGCATAAGACGCGAAAGAAAACCCCGCCCGCCACACAGTCGAAAAAAATCTGCCCATAAAGGTGGACACAATAAAGGAAGACGCAGACCAACAGGGAATCAAAAAGCTTCCCGGAACTAGGCTGAGTGAGCAAACAGGATCCTTTATTCGTCGATAATAAATGCAGCCGCTGTAGCGGCACCATTTGCTGTACCTATATCACAGAGGCAATTGACACGCCGCGCTCCAAAGCTGACTTTCGGCACCTGCTATGGCAGGTTTCCCACCAGAATATTGAAATCTACAAGGATGACAGCGGCTGGTACCTGCTCATCAGCGGACATTGTGAACATATACAGGAAAACGGTGCCTGCGGGATCTATGAAGATCGCCCGGAAATCTGCCGTGAATATTCAAATGACTGGTGCGAGTTTGATGAATCAGCTGAAAAAGGCTTTGAATACTATTTCAGGCACTATCAGGAATTACTCTCCTACTGTAAAAAGCGCTATAAGAAATGGCCATAATAAAAATCCAAATAATACACATAAAACTAACTTCATTATTCATTTATTAAATAATTATCATTTGCCCACTTTATCCCTCCCCATAACCCTTTAATTTCCCTGACTTCTTGCTGATCTGTAGAATTAGTAGGATTGCTCAGAGATATCTCTATGAAAATTGGCTAGTTATTCAAAACAGGTCCTTTGTGCATTATCCCTCAAATTTAATTAATTCTAATAACTGGAAGGAGTGAAGTATGTCTACCAGCCTTATCTTTGCACTTGCCTGTGCCGTTGCCGCTCTTGCGTACGGTATCTGGTCAGTGAAGTGGTTACTTGCCAAATCTCGTGGCAATGAAAAAATGCAGGAAATCAGTGACGCGATTCAGGAAGGCGCATCCGCCTATCTGGCACGTCAATACACTACCATCAGCTTTGTGGGTGTCGCCCTGTTTTTTGTCATGGCTTATTTTCTTGATATGGCTTCAGCCATAGGTTTTGCCATTGGCGCCATTTTCTCTGGAGCAGCCGGTTACATTGGTATGAACATTTCTGTTCGCGCCAATGCACGTACGGCAGAAGCCGCTCACCAGGGGATGAATGCTGCTTTCCAGGTTGCTTTCCGCGGTGGTGCAATTACCGGCCTGCTGGTTGTTGGCCTCGGCCTACTTGGTGTTGCCGGCTACTACGCGATACTGACCACCATGACGGGAGCTACCACTGACACTGCCCTGCATGCTCTGGTTGGCCTCGCATTTGGTGGCTCGCTGATTTCCATCTTTGCCCGCCTGGGTGGCGGCATCTTCACCAAGGGTGCTGATGTTGGCGCTGATATCGTTGGTAAGGTTGAAGCCGGTATTCCGGAAGACGACCCTCGTAACCCGGCAGTAATTGCCGATAACGTGGGTGACAACGTGGGTGACTGCGCCGGTATGGCTGCTGACCTGTTCGAAACCTATGCCGTTACCGTGGTTGCCACCATGCTGCTGGGCAGCCTGATGATTACCGGTGAATCAATGACCAACGCCATCCTTTACCCTCTGGTACTGGGTGGTGTTTCCATTATTGCTTCCATTATTGGTACTTTTTTCGTCAAGGTATCCGATGGCGGCAAAATCATGAATGCCTTGTACAAAGGCCTGATTGTCTCAGGTGTTTTGGCTGCAGCTGCTTTTTACCCGATTACCAACGGTCTGTTTCCTGAAGGCATTACCATCGGCAATGAAGTTATTCCAGCCCTTAACATTTTCTACACCGCATTGATCGGCCTGGCTTTAACCGCTGCCATGGTAATCATTACTGAATACTACACAGCTACCGAATACCAGCCTGTAAAACACATTGCTGAAGCTTCTACTACTGGTGACGGCACCAATGTTATCGCCGGCCTGGGTGTTTCAATGAAATCCACTGCCGCACCTGTTCTCGCGGTTTGTGCTTCTATCTGGGGCTCATACGAGCTGGCAGGCCTTTACGGTATTGCCATTGCTGCAACCAGCATGCTGTCAATGACCGGTATTATCGTTGCGCTTGATGCTTACGGCCCTATCACCGATAACGCTGGTGGTATCGCTGAAATGGCTGAACTGGATGAATCCATTCGTAACATCACTGACCCTCTGGACGCAGTAGGAAACACAACCAAGGCAGTAACCAAAGGCTACGCTATCGGTTCAGCCGGTCTTGCCGCACTGGTACTGTTTGCTGACTTTACCAATGGCCTGGAAGCCGCCAACAAGGCAGCAAGTTTCATGCTGAATGATCCTGCAGTTCTGATCGGATTGTTCCTTGGCGGTCTTATTCCTTATCTGTTCGGCGCCATGTCAATGGAAGCTGTTGGCCGTGCTGCCGGCGGCATCGTTAACGAGGTTCGTCGCCAGTTCAAAGAAAAACCAGGTATCATGGATCATTCCGAAAAACCTGATTATGGTAAAGCGGTTGATATGCTGACCAAATCAGCCATTAAGGAAATGATCATTCCTTCGATGCTGCCGGTACTGGCTCCAATCGTGGTTGCTTTTGGCATGGAAGCCCTGATGGGTGACGGCGCTGGCGTTAAAGCCCTGGGTGGACTGCTGATTGGTACTATCGTGACAGGCCTGTTTGTCGCTATCTCCATGACCACCGGTGGTGGCGCATGGGATAACGCCAAGAAATATATTGAAGATGGCAACTTTGGCGGTAAAGGTTCAGATGCCCATAAGGCAGCTGTAACCGGTGATACTGTAGGCGACCCCTACAAAGACACCGCTGGTCCAGCGGTTAACCCGCTGATCAAGATTATCAACATTGTGGCCTTGTTGATTATTCCTTTGATCTAGGAAGCACCCGCTTCTAAAAATGAAAACCCCATTCTCGCAAGAGGTGGGGTTTTTTATTGGTAGCACAGAATCAGTTGATACTAACGAAATCATATTAGCCATCCATGGCGCAACACTGAGGTTATTTTTACCCCCAGCCCGGACCTCCCTGTCCGGGCGTTCGGCCAGCTGTGTTATGCCTTTGGGCATAACGGTCTTGCCTCACCCCCAGAAACTATCCGGCTTCTCCAGAAACTCATCCACCGCCATATAATGACTGCCATCACAGGAAAAATTCAGGCCGATCATGCCGTTGATACTGTTGAGCGAAGCCGAGCGCAAATAGATGGTTTCATCAGCCATGCGTAAACGCTTGAAGGCTTCAAATACCCGAAAAACCTCATCAGGTATTACTTCAGCATCATGAGGATATCGACGTTTCGGATAGGCAAAACAGACTGACGGATCAATAATTTCGTCAAGCACATGCAGATGATAGCGGTGCGGATCATCATATAACCACAAGGTTGCGCGTGAACTGCTGTAATGCAGCTTGGCATGAAAAATACCGTGATACAGCATTAATTCGGAAAGAATACCGTTTACTGTATCAATGTTTTCATCCATGGCACTGATAACACGTTTTTGCAGAAACAGTGTCTGACGAATCGCTGGGTCGCCCTTGATCTGTCGCCAGTTGTTAGCGACACAGCCCGGCACCTGGTCTTCAGGGCCAGGCAAATCACAAACATCAAAGTCACCGGCAATGCAACCCAGTATCTTTCCATTGTGATCTCTCACCTGATGCAGGGCTGTAACACAAGGATGAAAATCGGTTCTGGAGATATAGACTTCTGAAAGCAGAAAATGGGTCTGTTCCTGCATCGCACCAATATAAGGCCGGGCTGACAAATCAACACCGCGGGCACTGATATCCACGCCATGGGCAGCAATATTTGAGCTGTACTGACGGCCCTCACAGTCGACTGCATAGATAAGTTTGCATCCGGTAATATGAGGAAAGGCGGCTTTAAGAGCAACATCCAGCTGGTCAGGGTCGCCCCAGGCAATAGAGCAAACCATTGCTGTAGATTCAATGATGCCTTGTAGTTCACTGCTTAACAGATCACGCTGTTGATCAATTCTGGCTTTGAGAGCTGTTTCCATATCTTCCAAGATATAGTGAGAAATAAAAAGCAGCGCCACTACATGCTGTAGTTATGAAACTAGCAGCAATTCTTACGAACAACAACTACAGATACAAAATATTACCCCTGCAACCCTTCCAGCAGTTGCCTAAAGCCCTGGATACCATCAAATCCTTCCAGCAATCTCTCGGGCTCGGTGGTGTCTGGTTTGAGAACGGCGACAACATTGGCTATGCCATACCTTTTTGCTGATGTCAGTACGCTGATACTGTCATCAACGAACAGGGTTTTTGCCGGGTCAAATGGCAGGCTGGCATGAAGACATGCCCAGAATTCCTGCGACTCTTTGGGATACCCCAGTTGATGAGCTGAAACAATTTCATCAAAATGATGATCCAGTTGGGTCTTTTTCATTTTCAGTGCCAGTGATTTCTGGTGGGCATTGGTGACCAGAATCGTACGTTTACCGATCTGCTTAATGGTTTCCAGAAAATCAACAACAAAGGGGTGCACGGCTATCAGGTGATCCACCTCTTCTTTCAACAATGCGATATCAAGTCCCAGCTTGCGACTCCAGTGGTCCACGCAATACCATTCC
>JABDQZ010000022.1 GCA_013041975.1 Gammaproteobacteria bacterium | reverse complement strand
GGGCTATCTTCCCGGTATCGGTGAGGCCATGATTGAATACGTCCCTGGTGAATCCAAAACTGGTATGTTTGGCGGCAATTCAAACTGGCGCGGGCCGGTATGGATGCCAACTAACTATTCACTGATTCAGGCGATTGAAAAGTTCTACCGTTTTCTGGGGCCAGAATTCACTATCGAAGCCCCTTGTCTTGGTGGCGAACGCATAAACCTGAAACAGGTGGCACACCTGCTCTCGGAAAGGCTGGTTAATCTTTACCGCAGGGATGACGAAGGAAACATTCCTGCCTTGAGACGTGACAGCCCGTTCCAGACCGATGAGAACTGGCAGGACCTGGGCTTTTACTATGAATATTTCCACGCAGAAACAGGGCAGGGACTTGGCGCAGCGCATCAAACCGGCTGGACAGGCTTGCTGGCCAACCTGGTAATGAGAGGCTATGAAAAAGATATCTCTCCCTGGAGCGGTCTTGATCAGGGCAAGCAGGCTGCCTGGATCGATGAACTGGCATAAGTTGAACTTGATTTTACCGGAAAAGCCATGGCACAGACTGCACAACTTATCGATACTCTGAAAAATGCCCTGAAAGTACATAAGAAAACCTATGCTGATGTTGCTGTACATCTGAAGCTTTCAGAAGGCAGTGTAAAGCGTCTCTTTGCCGAAGGCAGTTTTTCACTTGAGCGTTTCGAGCAAACCTGCCAGTTGATCAACATGGAGTTCTCGGATCTTGTGCAGTTGATGCATGAACAATCTTCACGACTGCTTCAGCTAACTCGCCAACAGGAAAAGAAAATAGCCAGTGACCGAGAGCTGCTACTGGTTGCTGTTTGTGTGCTCAATCGCTGGACGCTGGCAGATATTCTCAGGGGTTATACACTCGAAAAAACCGATGTGGTTCACCACCTGGCAACGCTGGATAAAATGCAGTTAATTGAATTACTGCCGGGTGACCGTATCAAGATACTGGCTTCTGCCAATTTCAACTGGATAGAAAACGGTCCAATTCAGCAGTTTTTCCAGGAAAATGTCAGTCATGATATTTTTAATTCCCGTTTTGACAGGCAGCATGAGAAGCTCATCGTCGCCAATGCCATGTTGACCAGGAAGTCCATCGCAGTGCTTCAAAAGAAACTGGAAAAACTGTTGCTGGAATTGAATCAGCTGAACAATGAAGATGCGGGGTTGGCGGTATCGGGCAAGAAAGGTACTACGCTGGTGATGGCAGTGCGTGAATGGAATTACGGAATATTTTCGGACTTGAGAAGGTCGTGATTCCAAGTGCCTATAAGTTGATTAACAAGTTACTATTATTCGCAATAACATTCACTCTTTAAATGAGACAAACGATGAAAAAACTTCTTTTACTGGCTTTCAGTCTGCTGATTTCCTCTACGCTTCAAGCTGAAGAACAGCCAAATATAAAAACTTCTACTGAGAACTACAAAGACTGGCAACTCGCCTGTGTAGAGCAGGGGGCAGTCAAACGTTGTGAAATAAAACAGACCTTGCTGAACAAGGATAGCAAGCCGGTTTCCGTGATTTCTCTGGCAAAGAAAAACAATAATGATCTGTTGATGCAGATAGCGCTGCCGCATATGCTGGATTTGAGTGTATCGGTACAGCTGGATGTGGATGGCAAGAAGCAGGCATCGCTGCCCTTTAAATACTGTAATAGTGTCGCCTGTTTCATTTTTGTTGATAACGATACGGCACTATTCAACGCTTTCAAGAAAGGTTCTGCCGGTACTATCAGCACCAGAGCTCTGACAGGCGAAGGCATCAAGCTTGACTTTTCTTTGAGTGGTTTTTCGTCAGCAGTGAGTAATTTGCCTTTGAACAAGTAAAGGCCTAGCTTCGCAACAATTGTGCAATAGCCTCTATCTCTCCCTTCGCTGCTTCAATCACCCTGAATGAATCATCAGGGGTCAGGTTGCCGCCGGCAACCTTGTAAAATGCCGGTATCAGGTCGAGGGGGGGCAGCTCATTCATTTTGGGTGTGCCGATAAATGTATGTAACTGTGCAACGATGATCAGGTCGGTGTAGTTGACGTCTCCCTCATTGTTATACAGCCAGTTTTCGGCATTCAGGGCGACATCTACAAGGTCTTCATCAAAATGCCATTGCCTTAAGGTCATAGCCCCGACTTCAGCACGCAGGTTTTCAACGGCCTTTTCCAGTAACAAGGGGTGTTGGACCAGTTGCGGATAATGTCGTGCGGCGCTAGTAACCGGAATGGTGCCGATGTCGTGGATAACCCCGCAAAGCATGGCAGTGTCGGGATCAAGGCCGGGCGTTTTCTTTGCCAGAATGAAACTGATAGCGGCCACACGGGTGCTGTGAATCCACAGATCATGCATGTATTTGTTTAAAACTTTTGAATCGGTTTTAAATATATTGCCAAGAATGAAACTGATTGCCATTTGCCGGGTGGTTTTTCTGCCCAGGCGGGTTACTGCATCATGGCAGCTGCTGATCTTGGATATGCCCGCAAATGCAGGGCTGTTGGCAGCATCGATAAAGCGCATAGTCAGCGATGGATCAAGCTGGATGATACTGGAAATCGCTTGCGAGTCGCTGTCAGTGTCATCAACTGCACGGCGTATCTTGAGGGCGAGGTCTGGCATGATGGGCAGCTCAAGTTGCTCACGATGTATGGCATCAATAAAGGTTTTGTAGATTTCGTGTTCGGTAACATCTTCACTGAGTTCAACGCCTTCATTCTTGTCACGTTGAAGATGATCAATGGTTTTACTGATGTTGCGGTAAATTGAAACCGGTAATCTGAGAATCTGGCTGTCAGAAAGGGTAGTGGCCGTTACAGTATAAGGCTGCTTGCTGGAAAGCGTAAACCTGGACCTGCTAGTACGCGGGCGAACAAGTTCGGGTTTCAGGATGCCCGCATCAAGACTGACCTCCCCTTCAACCAGGTAGTAAATATAGTCATTGTCCTGCCCGCGTTTGAAAACAGTTTCATCGGGGGCGTAGGTCTGGATGATGGCTGTCTTGCAGATATGATTATTGATTACCTCAGGCAGCTGGTTCATCGGGTAGAACTGCTTTAGCTGCTCAAGGGTCGGTTTTAACTGGGTTCCTGGCATTTCGACCAGCCTCTAGCCAATATTGAATTGATTGAAACTGCCGGCTTCAATCGGTTCACATTTTACGGATGTCACATTGGAATATTGGGAGCCTTCCCAGAGCCATTCCTGCAGGGCTTTGACCTGCGATGCTACACCACAGGCGACCACCTCAACCGTTCCATCGGACAAATTGACGGCATGGCCGGTTAGTGAGAGTGACCGCGCTTTGCTTCGCGTGGTATCCCGATACCAGACGCCCTGAACTTTTCCGGAAACAATGCAACGAACACAAATCATTTCAGGTTCTCAAGTTTTGTGGTTATTTTTTCAAGAATATCATCATTGCTGGAGATGAGCAGCATGTGTTGCATTTCATCTGCGGTCAGTGGTTCTGCTTTGGCGAGTTGTTTGTGTAACACCGCTATAGTGGCCTCTGAGGCATCGTTATCATTTTCGATGCGTCGGGTAATGCGCTTCTCCAGCACATCGACTGGAATTTGCAGGCTGATGACCAGGAACGGATAGTGGCTGGAACGTGTCAATATGAATGCCTTGTTGCGGTATTGATGTTCCAGGTAGGTCGCATCAATAATGACAGAATAACCTGCTTGCAGAATACCGGCGGCCAGTTCATGCAGGTAGCCGTAGGTTTTGCGTGTTGCCTCTGCTGTATAGCGTTGTTCTGCTATTGGGTATAAACGTTTGCGTTCGACATCGGATCGAATTCTTATGAAAGAGAAATGCTTTAACAGCTGCTGTGAAACATAAGACTTCCCTGTACCTGAAACGCCGTGGGTGATCAGCAGTTTCGGGATAGTCTTTTTTGTATATTGATAAGCAATTTCAAGATAATGATTCAGGGTTGCAAGCTGTTGCTGATATTCAGTTTCGTTATGCTGGAGTTGTCCCAGTCGCAGCGCGATCACCTTGGCTCTGACCATGGCGCGATAGACCTGGTAGTAGGGGAGTAATTGCAGGCCAGCATAGTCACCGGTTTGCTCCAGGTAATGGTTGAGCAGGATTCTGGACAACGCTGCTTGTCCCGCAGAGTCCAGATCCATGGTGATGAAGGCAATTTCACTCATCACGTCGATCCAGCGAAAACCAGGGTTAAATTCCATACCATCGAAAATCGTTACCTGGTCCTGATACAAGGTAATGTTTCCCAGATGCATGTCGCCATGGCATTCACGCACAAAGCCATCTTCAAGGCGTTGCCTGAAAAGAGAGGGTAATTCGGAGACGTTGTGCTTGCTCCAATGTTCAAGCTTGCTGAATCGTTGTTGCAGGTCACTGTTTTGGGTCTGAATGAAACTACGAAGTTGATCGAAATTCTGGGTAGTGGCCTGGATAATGGAGTCAACGATCGGCATGCCATGCCTGCCATTGGCAATATCAATACGCTGATGAAAGTCAGCAATGATCTTTGCCAGTTCAATTACGTGGTCCTCAGTAAGCGAGTTATTTTCCAGTTTTTGGTCAAACAGCTGGTTATGCTCAAAACGCTTCATCTTTACCATGTATTCAATGGCTGGAGTTGAGTCATTGATTTCAGGGTGATCAATTTCTCCTGATATCGCTACGACTTGTTCATAGATTTCGGGTGCAAGGCGGCGATTGAGTCGCAGTTCTTCTTCGCAATAGAACTTGCGCTGTTGAAGTTCGGTGAAATTCAGAAAGCCGAAGTCGACAGGCTTTTTGATTTTGAAGGCTTGAGCGTCAACCAGTAACAGGGTTGAGATATGTGTTTCGATACGTTCAACGGGTTTGTTAAACTGCTTCTCAAGTACAGGAACGAGGGCGTTGATCAGTTGTTGTTGTGTTGTCAGGTTCAGTTCGTTCATCAACAGATTCTATTGTGATTAAATTTTAATGAAAACACTGGTCTTGCAATCCCATCGTAACCCTTTGCCATTCGCCTGGCTTGAGCCTTGTGTTGATTCGGTTAAACACTGGTCCGATCTTAACGCTTTTGATTACAGGTTTCTTGACGATGAACTGTTTGCAGTCATAAATAACAGACTGCGCTTGAAATTTTCTGCCCAGATGGTGATTCTCACTGATCTGGCCCGGCTGTTATGGATCCGTCAATTTCTGCAACAGGGCTATCACACGGTTGTCTGGTTTGATGCCGATTTTGTTGTATTCAATGAATCAAAACTTCAATTACCGGATACGAATTATGCGCTTGGCAGAGAAGTCTGGGTACAGAAAGATAAAAACAATAAGCTCAGAGCCTATATCAAGGTTCACAATGCGTTTTTGCTGTTTCGAAAAGGCAATGTCTTCCTGGATTTCTATATTGAAACAGCGAACAGGTTATTGGATTTGAATGAAGGAAATGTGCCGCCACAGTTTATTGGCCCGAAGTTGTTAACCGCACTACATAATATTGCCCATTGTCCAGTGATGGAAACCGCGGGAATGCTCAGTCCACTGGTGATAACAGATATTCTCAATGGAGAAGGCAAGGCGCTGGAACTGTTTAGTAAAGCATCGTTTGAGCCGCTTTATGCGGCTAACCTCGGGGCATCCGTCGTCTCAAATGAAGGACTGACGGAAGAAGACATGCTGAGACTGACAGAGCTGCTGAGGAGGAAACAGAACCCCCTGTCACGCTACTTGTATCATTCTGATTAGAACCCAATCAAAGATAAATCCAGCTTGCCTTTTTTCATTGGCGGACACCAGAAATAACTGCCTGTCACAGGTCGGGTAAATTTAAACAGGGCATCCATAATGCCATCATCCTTGCCTGCCATGCGATTAAGCTGAGCTTCAAAGGCATCAAACGAATGCCCGAAGGCTACAAATACCAGTCCTGCCTGCTGACCATCTGACCATGGCATGGAACGGCGCACCACAAAGGCTTCCGGTTTAAACGATTCCTGTGCTGTGCGTTTTACATGGGCAGAGTCGGGTGCATCGTCAAACTCTTCATTGTCACTGGCGCGGCGTCCGAAACAGTTGTCTTGCTCCTGCTGGGTCATTTGCTGAAACTGATCGAAATCATGGATCCATTGCTGTACGGCGACAAAACTTGAGCCATTCAGGCTATCCTGTTTTCCTGAAACCGTGGCGGCTTTCACAGCCTCTTCTCCCGCCGGGTTTTCAGTACCATCGATATAGCCGCTCAAATCACGACTATCTTGATACATGAAGGCGTTGGTGTTGGCGGTGAGAATAAAGTCATCCCCGAGCATTTGTTCGATGCGCCTGGATTCGTGTAGCAATTCGCCCTGATCACTGCCGCGAAGCCACACCCACAGGGCTTGCTGGGTGGACGGGATGTTGTTGCCGGGCATGGAGATTGAGGGACAGCTTTTCATGCCCGGAACAGTTTTGTCCATGGCAAGTAAAAGGGGTTCTCCGAGGCCGAGGACATGGTTTTTACCGTCACAGAGTTCAGCGATATCTTTTAAAGCATCCGTTGGTTCTGAGCCGGGTTTCAGGGAAAAGAAAAGATAGGCCGCATTGGCTGGAACACCGGCCAAAATTCCTTCTTGAGGTTCGTACATGATTTTTCTCGAGTTGAGTTGTATGGAGAGAATACGTCAATTATCAAGAAAAATTTATGACAGTTAAAGGGCTAAAATGAACGGTCAGGAACTAACCTGGACTCAACTCAACCTTATACTTCAGGAAAAGAAGGGGAATCAGGCTTTAAGCTGCTGACAGAAAAATAACAGCTCAGATAGAGATAATGTTCACCAGAAGGTCTGCAGCAACAATCATGACAACCGCTTCGATCGCCAGCATGCGGAACGAAATCCTGGGAGGCTTTTTTTCCAATGAGACTTTTGCACCAATATAGTTCATTTTAGCATCTCCATAATGTCGATCATAAATATAATCAATGTATATACATTATATATCGTTTTTGCTGATTATCAAGTATTTGACTAATTAACTTATAATTTACTTTATATATAAAATATAAGTATTTGTAATATATAATAAATATTAATTTAAAAATAATTGATAAAAGTGATAAATAAAATGCGGGTTTGATAGTTTGGCTAAAATTGACGACCTGGCTGTCATCGATAAAATGATGTGCCTTATAAATATAAGTAACTGAAAATAAATGGAATGTCTTATTTATTATTTTTTTAGTCGAATTAAGCAGCAACCATTTGAACTTAATGAAACGGAAATCTGTCAATTATTCACTAAATTCTATCTGTTAATATGCTAATATGACTTTAATTCCTTGATTATGGAGCAGTACAACATGGAATACCTTTTCTGGTTTAATGTCATCGTAGTGGGCGTTATTGCCTTGTTGGGTTTGCGAAACGGTTATTGTCACTATTGCGAGTGTTGCAGCAATCAAAACTCCGACTGAGAGACAACGGTAATCGCACCCTGGAGGGTCGGAGGTTATTGGTGCGATTTCCCTGTTGTCGAAAATTATTATAGCCAACCATAGACTCAATTCGTGAGTCTCTAAAATAATTAGTTTCTTCTACACTTTCTATTTAGTCCGGAAGCCATAAATCTGTAACATCGGCATTTAATAATTCAATAGATTGAATTAAAGTTAATTTCTTGATTAGTCAGTATGTGAACTGCCTAATTTACCTACTAAACTTAGGTCTATAACGAAAGCGAGCCGAAACTTTGCCAGACATCGACCTCATCAGTATTAGTGTCACTGTTTTATTCATGCTTGGTCTGGGTGTAACGTTGTCTGTGGTGCTTGCCATAGCCAACAAGCGCCTGTGGGTATATGAAGACCCGCGCATCGATGAAGTTGAAGACCTGCTCCCCAAAACCAACTGTGGCGCCTGCGGTTCCGCCGGTTGCCGTCCTTTTGCCGAGCTGTTGATTGCCGGTGAAATATCTCCTGCCAACTGTACCGTCAGTTCCGCTGAGAACATCGAAGAGATTGCCGAATACCTCGGCGTTGAGACCGGTGATGTTGTCAAGCGTGTCGCCCGACTGGCTTGTGCGGGCGGCTCACATGTCGCTCGGCTTCGTGCACATTATGATGGACTGGATTCCTGTCGCGCTGCAGCGCTGATTGGTGGGGGCCCCAAAAGTTGTGTCTGGGGTTGTATTGGGCTGGGTGACTGCGAAGATGTCTGCGACCATAACGCCATCAAGCTCAACAAGCATGGCCTGCCAATCGTCAACAATGATAACTGTACAGCCTGCGAAGACTGTGTCGATATTTGCCCAAAAAATCTTTTCTCCATTCAGCCTGTGACAAACCAGTTGTGGGTGGCCTGTAAAAACCAGCTTAAGGATGAGGAAGCTGAAGCCGTTTGCGAGGTTGCCTGTACCGGTTGTGAAAAATGTTCAGTCGATGCAGCTCCGGGATTGATCCAGATCAGTAAAAATCTGGCGCAGGTCGACTATTCTCGAAATCATCTGGCTTCCATGGACGCGATCCAGCGTTGTGCCACAGGCGCAATCGTGTGGATGGATAAAGACAACAACATCACAAAAGGCAAACAGGCCAAAGTCATTATTCGGGAAGAGCCACTTCCTTTTTAAAAAGTAAATCAAAAGGTGTATTCATGAACTTCGGTAAAAAAGCAGAGAAAACCTTCAAGTATCCTGGTATACGCATGGCTATGGATGGCAACCAGGCCGTGATCATGTGTGAACGTGAAGCTTCTGATGCCGCCGGGGCTTATCCGATTACACCGTCAACCCAGATGGGTGAATTCTGGGCAGAGGAAACGGCCAAGGGGCATGTCAATGTTTCTGATCGTGCGCTGAAGTTCATTGAACCTGAGTCTGAACATGCGGCTGCAGCCGTTACCGCCGGTATGTCGATGACTGGCCTGCGAGCGACCAACTTCTCTTCTGCACAGGGTATCGCTTTCATGCATGAATCGCTGTACGCCGCTGCCGGTAAGCGTTTGCCTTATGTACTGAACATGGGTTGTCGTGCCATCACCAAGGCCAGTCTTAACGTACATTGCGGTCATGATGATTTTCACTGTGTAGATGACACCGGTTTTTTCCAGGTTTTTGCCAATGATGCACAGGGTGCCGCTGACCTCAACCTCATTGGCCGCAAGATTGCCGAACTGGCATTGACGCCTGCCGTCGTTGCCCAGGATGGTTTCTTAACCACGCACCTGATTGAACCTTTGCAGGTGCCTGAGAGGGAGCTGATTGCCGAGTTTCTGGGACGTCCAGATGACGATATTGAATGCCCAACACCGGCACAGCGTATGCTGTTTGGTCATACCCGTCGCCGCGTACCGGCCATTTGGGATGTGGACATGCCATTGTCATCCGGTTCGGTGCAGAACCAGGATGCCTTCATGCAGACTACCGCTGCCCAGCGTCCATACTTCTACGACCATATCTCCGAGATCGCCGATCAGGTCATGGATGAATACTACGAACTGACCGGGCGTCGTTATGGTCGTATTCATACCTGGGATATTGAAAAGGCTGATTATGTAATAGTCGGCATGGGCTCCATGCTGGTGCAGGCACATGCCGTCGCGCAGTATCTGAAAAAGACACGTAAACTGAATGTTGGAATTCTCGATATCACCATGTTCAGACCGTTCCCGGGTGATTTGATTGGCAAGGCATTGAAAGGCAAAAAAGCCGTTACCGTGTTGGAGCGTACTGACCAGCCACTGGCTGAAGACCTGCCTTTGATGCGTGAAGTACGCGCTGCGCTGTCCAAGTGTGTGGAAAACGGGCAGGGTGACCAGCCATATCCGGAGTATGAAACCTATAACAGTTTTAAAGATCTTCCCGCACTCTACTCAGGTGCCTATGGTCTGGGGTCCAGGGATCTGCAGCCTGAAGGACTGGTTGGTGCCATTGAAAACATGCTGCCTGATGGCAACAAGCTGAAGTTTTACTACCTGGGTATTGATTTTGTTCGTGAAGCAGCCAACCCCAAGCAGGAAGTGCATATTCAGAACCTGATTGATTCATACCCTGCCATTGATCGTCTGGCCATTCATGGCTCGGAAAATCCGAACCTGATGCCTGACAATTCCATCACGGTACGTATGCATTCCGTTGGTGGCTGGGGTGCGATCACCACCGGGAAAAACCTGGCAATGACTTTATATGACCTGCTGGGCTTTGATATTCGCGCCAATCCAAAATATGGTTCTGAAAAGAAGGGGCAGCCAACCACTTATTACCTGGCTGCAGCCCCGGAACGCATTCCACTAAACTGTGAATATCATTACGTTGATGTGGTGATGTCACCTGATCCCAACGTGTTTGGGCATTCCAATCCTCTGGCGGGACTCAAGCCCGGTGGTGTTTTCATCATTCAGTCTGTTTTGAGTGAAGCAGAGCTGTGGGCCAGCTTTCCGCGCCATGCCCAGAAATTCATTATTGATAATGACATCAAGGTATTCAGCGTTGATGGCTTCAAGATTGCACGTGAAGAAGCCACTAACCCCGAGCTGCAACTGCGTATGCAGGGCAATGCCTTCCAGGGTGCATTTTTTGCCGCTTCTCCACTGATGGAAATGGCCGGGCTGGATGAACGTAAACTGTTTGACACCATCGAAAGCCAGTTAAACCACAAGTTCGGTGCAAAGGGTCAACGGGTTGTCGACGATAACCTGCGCGTGGTACGTCGCGGTTTTGATGAAATCCATGAGATCAAGCCGGATCAGTCGGTTATGACCCAATCGCAGATAATGACGGCTTCTGCTGCGATGCCGGTCATGCTTAAAGAGATTCCTGAAGGTGATGGTCTCATCAGCGATGTGCATCGTTTCTGGGAGCAGACGGGTTCTTTCTATGCCAGCGGGCAGGGTGAAGCCAACCTGGCAGATCCCTTCCAGGCCTTGTCACTGGTGCCTGCCTCTACCGGTGTTTTCCGTGACATGACCGGTATCCGTTTTGACTATCCTCAGTGGGTGGCAGAAAACTGTACAGCCTGTGGTGACTGTTATACCGCCTGTCCGGATAGTGCAATTCCCGGGCTGGTTAACAG
>JABDQZ010000008.1 GCA_013041975.1 Gammaproteobacteria bacterium | reverse complement strand
TGCTTGGCAGCGGCCAGCGGCGTAATACCATTCTTGCCGATAACATTCACATCAGCATTATTGTCGATGAGGTGTTTGGCAACGAGCCTTTGACCATTGTTTACAGCGATGATTAAGGGCGTGTTGCCGTTGTCGTCGTGGCTGTTGATCTGCGCACCACGGCGGACCAGGAAGCGTATAACGTCCCGGTCATGTACATTCTGGTTAACGATATCAAACAGTGAGAGGGTAGCGTCAAACTCGGCGGAAAATTTGTCGATAAGTACATCTGCAAGTTGCGTACGCCCATTCAGCAGGGCGATATCAAGGGCAGTTTGGTCATTCTTGTTCTGCTTGTTGATGTCTGCGCCATTTTTTAATAAAAGTTGCGAAATGATTATGCGGCCGTTAATCGCTGATTCGTGCAACGGTGTCTGGCCATCAATATTCAGTGAATTGATATCAGTCTTCCAGAAAATATGGCGCTCTACCTGGTCAATATCTCCACGCTTGATGGCAACATATAAACCTATAGTGGGTTGGTCTGGCTGGCCACAATTGATGAGCACAGTACCCAGAAACGATATCAGCAATAGAAGAAGGACTTTTTTCATAACGATGTATAATGTAGCGAATTAGTTCGCAGGTTAAAAGATTTGAACATTCTACCGAAGTTTCATTTATGCTGAAAAAAATACTCTTTACCGCGGCTGTTATCTTTCTGGTGCTTTTTATTGCCCGATGGCGACAAAAGAAGGCAGCCCAGGTTGCGGCACAGTCAGCATCTGTGCCCCAGGATAAGGGAAGCCCTAATGTTGTCATCTATTACCTGGCAGGGGCGGTTATAACCCTGATGGCAGTTGCGGTGGTGTACTGGTTCATTTTGGTTTAGACAGTAAACTGTTCGACCAGTTCATTGAGCTGGTTCGACAGTTTGACCAGTTCCTGGCTGAAATCATTCACCTTTCGCGCATCATTGGAGGTTGCCTCGGCAATCTGACTGATGGTGGAAATATTCTTCGAGACATCCTCGGTAACCACGCTTTGTTCCCTGGCCGCATTCGCCATCTGACTGTTCAACGCCCTGATTTCGCCAACCTGGGAGGAAATGGTATTTAGTGAGGTACCCGTAGCTTCAATGTGGGAACCGCGTTCGCTGGCGCTTTCGCGAGCACTGGCCATGGTAGATACTGCCTGTCTGGCATCAGACTGCAGTTTTTCAATCAGACCCTGAATTTCTTCGGTCGATTCATGTGAACGTGTTGCCAGGGTGCGGACTTCATCGGCAACTACCGCAAAGCCGCGCCCCGATTCACCTGCGCGCGCTGCCTCAATTGCAGCGTTCAGTGCCAGAAGATTGGTTTGTTCTGCTATGTTACGAATGACATCCAGTACATGACCAATACCCTGGGTACGGCTATCGAGTTGATTAATAACATCAGAGGCATGCTCTATTTCAGAAATCAGCTCGTGAATACCATTTACGGCTTTTTCGGTCATGCTACGACCGTGTCCTGTCTCGCTATCGGCGGAAACAGAGGCTTGGGCAGTCTGGTCAGCACTGTTATTGACTTCTTCAGCACTGGCGGAAAGTTCAGTCACAGCAGTAGCGACATTATTGGTCTCGGTTAATTGAGAAAATGCCGCGTTATAGGTGATTTCGGAAACCGAGGAAATCTGCCTGGCTGATTCGGTTACCTGTTTGGATGTATCAATCACTCCCTTGATACTCTCCTGGAAACGTTCCAGCATCTTGTTGATGGCCTGTGCCAACATGCCAATTTCATCCTGCGTATCAACCGGCAGCCTGATTGACAGGTTTCGGGTTTGTTCAGTTTCTTGCATCACTTCGCGCATTTTCAATATCGGTTTAACCAGCAGGGTATTGAGCAGCAAGACCATAATAACAAGGCCTGCAACAAACAGTGCCAGGTTAATACCGACAACGGTGAGGATTGACGATGAAACTTCCTCATCGATATGTTGCAGTGAATAGGTCGCTTTCACGGCACCCAGGATCGTTCCCTCAGGTACCACATGACAGGTCAGGCAGTTTGTACCACGGTAATCACTGCTGGCCTTTAATGGAATCCAGGTGGTCAGTTCACGGCCATTTTCCGTTTCAGTGATTTGCTGGAAACTTTTACCTGCAAGCGCCTTGCGGTCGTTGTCAGTTTCAGGCTGTTCTCCTTCCATGCCCTGGCCGAAAATGTCATTGATGGTGTTGGCGCGAATGATGGTGACATCCTTGACTCCATCAGCTTCGAGCATTTTCTTTTTAAGGATGGAGCGCTGTGCGGTCGTTCCGGTCAGCATCATGGTGTTGACGCCATCAAAATAGGAACTGGCGATATCATCCACTTTTTCAGAAGCCAGGTCGGTGACCAGTTGTCTCTGGCTGGCATTGAGAAAGAAAACTGAAATAAATAACAGAATGGTGAAGGTCAAAGCCAGAGCCAGCAGAATTTTTGTCTGAATTGTCATTTGATTGAGTTTCATTGATTTTGGCTCAGCTTGTTATTTTTATGTGAATCCGCATGCAGCTGGACTCAATATCCAAAATTTAATGCTACAGATAGCCTTAGTATACTACTTATATTTTTTTCCACATGGTGTGGAACTTGGGGGGCAAACAGGAGCATTTTGCCCGCTTCAGGTGTGAAGGCCAGTTGTTTGTTTTCCTCATGGATGATCAGGTCACCACTGTCGGCAGCAGATTGAATGTAATACACCGCCGATAGCTTTTCGTCATATTCTTCATGTGTGTGTAAC
>JABDQZ010000007.1 GCA_013041975.1 Gammaproteobacteria bacterium | reverse complement strand
CGTTAAAGAATATCGCGATATGTACTGGACGCCGGATTATGTCCCTCTCGACACTGATCTGCTGGCGTGTTTCAAATGCACCGGTCAGTCGGGTGTTCCTAATGAAGAGGTGGCTGCAGCAGTAGCGGCAGAATCTTCAACAGGTACTTGGTCTACAGTTTGGTCTGAACTGCTGACAGATATGGAATACTACAAGGGTCGTTGTTACCGCATCGAAGATGTGCCGGGTGACTCTGAATCATTCTACGCATTCATTGCATACCCAATTGATCTGTTCGAAGAAGGCTCTGTTGTAAACGTGCTGACTTCTCTGGTCGGTAACGTATTCGGCTTTAAAGCTTTGCGTCACCTGCGTCTGGAAGATATTCGTTTCCCAATTGCATACATTAAGACCTGTGGTGGTCCACCTGCGGGTATTCAGCTCGAGCGTGACCGTCTGAATAAATACGGTCGTCCAATGCTGGGTGCAACCATCAAGCCTAAACTGGGTCTGTCTGCGAAAAACTATGGTCGTGCAGTATACGAATGTCTGCGCGGCGGTCTGGATATGACCAAAGATGATGAAAACGTTAACTCTCAGCCATTCATGCGCTGGAGAGATCGTTTTGATTTTGTTGGTGAAGCAATTCAGAAAGCAGAAGCAGAAACCGGTGAGAAAAAAGGTCACTACCTTAACGTTACTGCTGCTACTCCTGAAGAAATGTACAAACGTGCAGAGTATGCAAAAGAAGTTGGTTCGCCAATCTTGATGCATGACTTCATTACTGGTGGTTTTACTGCCAATACAGGTCTTGCTAACTGGTGTCGTGAAAATGGCATGCTGCTGCACATTCACCGTGCCATGCACGCCGTAATTGACCGTCATCCAAAACACGGTATTCACTTCCGCGTACTGGCCAAGTGTCTGCGTCTGTCTGGTGGTGATCATCTGCATACCGGTACTGTTGTGGGTAAGCTGGAAGGTGATCGTAATTCAACTCTGGGTTTTGTTGATCAGTTACGTGAATCGTTTGTTCCTGAAGATCGCTCTCGTGGTTGTTTCTTCGATCAGGACTGGGGTTCAATGCCTGGCGTATTCGCTGTAGCTTCAGGTGGTATTCACATCTGGCACATGCCTGCACTGGTAACCATCTTCGGTGATGATTCCATGCTGCAGTTTGGTGGTGGTACACAGGGTCACCCCTGGGGTAACGCTGCAGGTGCTGCTGCTAACCGTGTTGCTCTTGAAGCATCTGTGAAAGCTCGTAACGAAGGTCGTGAGATCGAGAAAGAAGCTCGTGACATTCTGACTGAAGCAGCTAAGCACAGCCCAGAGCTGGCAATCGCTATGGAAACCTGGAAAGAGATCAAGTTCGAGTTCGATACAGTTGACAAACTCGACGTCAACTAAGGCTCTTTTCAAACACTGATTGTTAACGAATTTAACGAGGATATTTATTATGCCAAATAGTACTCAAGGTGATTACCAGACAGCCAGTACTCTGGAAACTTTTGGTTTTCTGCCAAAGCTGACCCAGGACGAAGTTTACGACCAGATCGCTTACCTGATCGCCCAGGGCTTGACGCCAGCGATTGAGCACGAGCATCCAAGCGGTGCTAACCAGCACTACTGGACCATGTGGAAGTTGCCGATGTTCGGTGCCACTGATTTGAATGCTGTAATTGATGAGTTGGATGCTTGCCGTCGTTCTTATCCTGATCACCACGTTCGTCTGATTGGTTACGACAACTTCTCTCAGAGTCAGGGAGTTTGCTTCGTAGTTTACGAAGGTCGTTAATCGGGTCTCAGGTTTCCCGCGAGGGAAACCTGGTGTCAGAAATGACAAGCTACGTTCGGTATTGATGAAGCGGAGATGACAATGGCAACAGCACAACAAAACAGCAGCAGAGCTGCGGCATTAGCAAGACGTAAAGCTATGTCCAGCGGTGGTAAAGCTGCCATTAAAGGAGAAGGTGACAGAACGCGTTCTGCACCGGCTCATTCTAAACCTGAAGTAGTAGCCCGGCCGGCAGCCGCGCCTGCTCCGGCGCCGCAACCGGCGTCATCTTCAGCTTCATCGTATCGACGCAGAGTAGTTGCTACTCCAGCGTCTAATCCGAGTCGTGATGCAGCTTTGGCTCGTCGTAAGGCGATGTCAAATAAAGGTAAGTCAGCGTCAATGTCAAAAGACAGAACACGCGATGCCTCCATGGTTGCTAGCAGCAAGCAGGCAGTTGCTGAAACTGATGCAGCTAAAAAAGCCAAATCAGGTGATTGCGGTTGTGGTTGTGGTGGTAAAGGTGGCTGTGGTGATAAAGCCGTTGAAACTGCAGCGCCAAAAGCACGTAAAAGCAGTCGTTCGCGCTCAAAAGTGAACAAGCCTAAAGTTGCCTTAAACCCAAGCAAAGCTGCTGCACTGGCGCGTCGTAAAGCCCAGTCAAGTCGTGGTAAAGCAGGTGTTAGCAAAGGTGGTATGTCTCAGGCTCAGACAGCACGCGCTGCGAATCCTGAGTTATCAAGTAAAGAACTGGCTCTTGAGTTAAGAAGAGAGCGCAGTAAGCGTGGTAAGTCTGGTGCTGGTGAGCAGAAAGCTCGTCCAACAGGAAAAATCAGACCAAAGAACAATGCAGGTGCTGCACAGGACGCTCCTTGGAAAGTAGGCGTAAGTGAAACAGCGCGTGGCCAGTCTGTCACTGGCACTATGGTGGGGCGTGACGAAGCAGTTACTGGTGATGAGGCGAGTACTTGTCGTACTGTTACCGGCACAGAGTACCTCGGTGCAGATGTGTTCCGCGAATTTTGTCAGACAGATCCGGTCCCAGCTCCAATCCGTTCAGGAATCATGGCAACAGGACATGGTAATGCAGTGACTGGAAATGAAGTGGGCCGCAGTAAAAAAGTAACCGGTGATGAGCCGGGAACATGTAAGAACGTAACAGGTACCGAATATGTCGGTGCCGAACAATCAGAAGCTTTCTGTGGAACAAGTTCAGCTCCCTCAGTAACGCGTCTGATTGACTCGGAAACGCGTAAAGGAAAAAAGGTCACAGGTGATAATGTTGGCAGTTTCTCCAATGTAACCGGTGGTGAAGCCGGTGCAGAGCGCAGTTTGACGGGAACCCAATATATGAAAACCGGTGAGGCCGGTCGTGAACCTGCAAAGGTTCGTACCAGCGAAACGCTGAGCGGCGGTACGGTGACCGGAACTGCAGTGGGTCGTAGTGAAAAGACTACAGGTGATGAGTTTGGTGCCTGTCGTCAGG
>JABDQZ010000005.1 GCA_013041975.1 Gammaproteobacteria bacterium | reverse complement strand
TACAAGGCATCCACTGACAAGGCATGTACCGTTCTTTTCCATGGTGTGAACTTTTCCAGGACAATGACTCTCGGATCTTCAGCTGTCTCTATGGCTTTCGCAACAATCTCCTTTGCTTTGACACTGCCTTTGGCAGAGGCCATGAATCTTTCCAGGATACGAGATGCGAAAACAACGGCTTCATCGAAGCACCGGTCGATATCATCACCTTCTTCCCAACTAGGGTTGAACATGGAAATAGTTTGGCTGAGACTAATGCCTTCTGCCACACCTTCGACATGACCACAATCGATGGCATCAATCGTAGATACAAGCCCTGCATCGATGGCATCCGCTACAGCTTGCTCACCAGCACATATCTGAAGGCCAAATTTTTTCCAGATAAGGCCGAAAGACGAGTAGGGGATACCGTTTTTGCGCTCGCCGGCGCCATCGCGTTGGTGGTGATCGAAGCGGTTTGTATCAGCGTCATACTGTCCACCCACGTCAACCACGATATCAGCCTCGGCTATTATCTCAGAATCACGTGTGCGAACCAGATTAACAGAGGTGAAAATTTTCTTTAATGTAGCGATACTGAAGACATCATCTGCGTGAAAGATACCGTTGTGTGTCGCTATAGTGATATTGTTCATGAAAGAATCCCTTAATGCCTGCAGCAACGGACTATTGATCCATTGTCATTGGGCGAAAAAAAAGACCCAGTTCATTATGTTGAACTAAGTCTTTGTTTTATACATAGCTCCTCAACCTGGGCTCGAGCCAGGAATAACGGCTTAACAGAAAAAAGAACGAAACTCCCAAACTGCCCGCAAGTCGAAGAACCGTAAAGACTGCATTGAATTATAAATCAGGCGAGAATTGGTTGTCTAACCGGTTTCCGGAAATCGGGTGAAATTGAGTAAGTATTTACAGTTTGTATTTTTATTTGTTCAAATATCGTCCAGCTTTGCACTGGAGCAAAAGTCGTTTTATTAACAGCCGATCCTGATAATTGTTCAGCTATCACTGATAATCTCAACTGTGCTGATATAAGTCATAGGAATTAAGCGATAAAATTTAATAATTCAGTAACTTATACTGCATAAAAATGTAACAAATCATTCATAGTTAACAGGGATGATTCCAACCGGAGCCACCATGGATATTAACCAGATGAATCAAATCGAAAAGGCCACGCTATTTAACAGGCCTGAACTGATGCGTATTGGTTATGCATTGCTTTTTATCGTGGGTATCGTCTTGTATATCTACTCCAATATTGGAGATATTCCAGGTGGTTTCATGCTAATCACTGCTGCCATGATCGGTGGTTACATGGCGATGAATATCGGTGCCAA
Organism: Gammaproteobacteria bacterium; assembly: GCA_013041975.1. Lineage (GTDB taxonomy): Bacteria > Pseudomonadota > Gammaproteobacteria > Chromatiales > Chromatiaceae > JABDQZ01. The sequence goes on along the minus strand of JABDQZ010000005.1, from coordinate 32,810 downwards.
TGATGTAGCCAATAATGTTGGCCCTGCAGTTGGCTCAAAGGCATTGACCCTGGTTGGAGCAATCGTAATTGCTGCAATTTTTGAAGTTTCAGGCGCTCTTATTGCTGGCGGTGACGTCGTGAGCACCATTAAGAAGGGTATTATCGATCCTTCTGTCATCAATGATACTGACACCTTTATTTGGCTGATGATGGCTGCATTGCTGGCTGGGGCTATCTGGCTGAATGTTGCAACAGCTTTGGGTGCGCCAGTATCAACGACACATTCTATTGTCGGTGGTGTCCTTGGTGCAGGTATTGCCGCTGGAGGACTCGGGATAGCGAATTGGGACAAAATGGGCATGATTGCCGCCAGTTGGGTTATTTCACCCGTGCTGGGGGGATTGATTGCAGCAGGTTTCCTGTTTCTGATTAAACGCACCATAACCTATCAAAATGATATGCGACAGGCTGCAAAAAAGATGGTTCCCATCCTGATTATGCTTATGGCCTGGGCTTTCAGTACCTACCTGGCGCTTAAGGGCTTAAAAAAGCTCTGGAAGTTAGACTTTGCTACAGCTGCCATAATCGGTTTGGCTGTCGCCATGGTGATTTTTGGTATTGTAAAACCGATGATCAATAATTTGGCGGATAAACTTGATAACAATAAACTGGCCGTCAACAGGTTGTTTACAGTACCACTGATTTTCGCAGCTGCATTATTGAGTTTTGCCCATGGAGCGAATGATGTAGCTAACGCTGTTGGGCCTCTTGCCGCTATCAATGACGCCATTTTGCATGGTGGAGTTGTAAAGAAAGCCAGTATTCCTCTCTGGGTAATGATGATAGGTGCACTGGGCATTGCGCTGGGTCTGGCGCTTTACGGCCCAAAGCTGATTCGTACCGTCGGGTCCGAGATTACCGAACTTGACCAGATGCGTGCCTTTTCCATTGCCATGGCAGCAGCCATTACTGTGATTATTGCATCACAGCTGGGCTTGCCGGTTTCTTCTACACATATTGCGGTAGGCGGTGTTTTCGGTGTTGGGTTTTTGCGTGAATTTATCAAGAGACGCTACGCTCGAAAGATCGAGGAAATCAAGGAGCATCATCACAATGCTGATGAACAGCAGGTCGCTCAATTTCTTCAGGAATTTGAAAAAGCATCAATTTTGGAAAAATCCAACATGCTTGAGCAATTGAAAAAGCATAAAGCTGAAGCAGAGTTGAGCAAAAAAGAACGCAAAGGACTGAAAAAGGTTTACCGTGAAGAGTTGGTTAAACGCTCAGCCTTGTTGAAAATCGCCGCAGCCTGGATCATTACTGTTCCGGTATCAGGATTAATGGCCGCAATAATCTTTTTTACATTGCGAGGTATGATGCTGCCGTAGGTATATACAAAATATATCTTAATTATCTAAAAGGTATATACATAAGATATCTATGGGATATAATAGCTGCTAGATTAGGTCATTGATCCAGCAGGGTGGTCCATGTTTAAGAAAATTATCCTTTATTCGATACTTCTTGTCCTCGCTTATGGCTTTTGGATAAGCCCGGATTTCAAGGAAATCTCTGCTGGTGTAGCAATATTTCTATTTGGAATGTTGTCGCTGGAGGAAGGTTTTAAAACTTTTACTGGTGGCCTGCTAGAGAAATTACTGCGAAAAACAACTGATGGCACCTTCAAATCCCTGGCATTCGGTATTGTCAGCACCACTTTGATGCAGTCAAGTTCACTCGTCTCAGTCATCACTATTTCATTTTTAAGTGCTGGTTTGATCGGCCTGACAGCAGGGATCGGCATCATTTTCGGCGCCAACCTTGGTACCACCACAGGTGCCTGGCTAATCGCAGGATTAGGCATGAAAGTTAAAATTTCTGCTTATGCCATGCCGATGTTGGTATTTGGAATAATTGGCATATTCCAAAAATCGAAAAACCTGCGAGGCTTGGGCTATATTCTCGCTGGTCTGGGTTTTTTATTCCTTGGTATCCATCACATGAAAGAGGGGTTTGAGGCGTTTAGAGATACCATTGATCTTACTGCTTTTGCGGTTGAAGGTTATGCCGGTATTATGCTTTTTACCCTGATTGGTGTTGCAGCCACGGTTATCATGCAGTCCAGTCATGCCACCCTGGTCATTATCATAACAGCATTGGCTTCTCAGCAGATCACCTACGAAAATGCATTGGCCCTTGCGATAGGCGCCAATATTGGTACCACCATTACAGCAATTATCGGGTCAATGAGTGCTAATGTGCAAGGTAAACGCCTGGCGGCGGCACACCTGGTATTTAACATGGTCACAGCCATTATTGCTATTGCCTTTATCTACCAAATTGCCGAGAGTGTTGACTGGATAAGCTCGATAGTCGGCATAGCCGAGGATGACTACACCTTGAAACTTGCTGTATTCCATAGTGTTTTTAACACAATTGGAATTCTTTCCATGCTGCCCTTTATAAACCGGCTAGCAGGTTCATTACAGACTATGATGCCTGAAAAGCTTGCAGCAAAAGAACAGCCAATATACTTGAACGAATCTGCAGAAGAATTACCGGATACCGCAATAGAAGCCGTGCGCAAAGAAACCCTGCATTTGTATGATAATGCTTTTGCTATTATTGCTCATGGACTGAGTCTTCATCGGAATGATATTTTGTCTGACAGGGACCTTGAAGCCATTATTTACGAAAGTAACAAGGTCATAGAAATAGATATAGATCAGGAATACGACTCCAGTGTTAAAGGACTTTATGCAGAAATTGTTAGCTTTATCAGTCGTTCACAGGTCTCAATGCAGCCAAGTCAGGTTGATGAGTTATTCTCACTTCGTGCTGCAGGAAGAGATATTGTAGAAGCAATAAAAGATACAAAGCATATGCATAAAAATATGTCGCAATTCATTGTGTCAGAAAATAATTATATCCGTGATGAATATAATAAAATTCGCTTGAGACTCGGTCAGCTAATGCGTAAATTGGCCATTGTGCGTGAAGAAGGAGATGATCCTGCCATGATTCTGTCACTTGATGCTCTCAAGCTTGAGATGGAAGAAAATGATACTACCCTCAATGGCATGCTTGAATCACTGATTCGGGATGGGAAAATTTCTGCTCAAATGGCGACATCCCTTATGAATGATGCCAACTATGCATATGATGTTACAAAGAACCTAATCCAGATGGGCGAAGCCCTTTTTGCAACAAGTGATTTTGATATGAAGTTGGCTGAAAGGGATATAGCTTTAACTGACGATGAACTTGCAGATATAATCAGTGATCAGCCAAATTCCTAAACGAGGAATATTATTGTGAAAACACCCAAACTGTTAAAGCTTTCGAAAGAAGCGCTTAATGATGAAAAAAGTAAGATCTACAGGAAAAAGTCATGCCTTAGAGAGCTACAGTTAAAACTAAAAAAGAAAAATAAAAAACTCAAGGAAAAGAGTCAACACGAGAAAGATAACAAGGAACAGAAAAAACTGGAAAATGAAATCAAGGTTGTTTCTGCCCAAAGACATAAAATTATAAAAGTACTGAAGTCACTCAAGTAATGATAAATTGAGTTTTATCCGGGCTCAGGCTGGGTGATGCGTTTTATTTTTACCTTGTCAATCTGTCTTGGAGTTGCTTTTAGAATGGTTATCTCAAATGAGTCAATATAAAGAACTTCATTTTCCCCCGGGATATTCTCATTATTTTTAAGAATCCAGAGTCTAATGGTATCCGTAGACTTTCTGGGCATTTCAATCTGAAAGAACTCCTCGATTATTCTTAATTCAGCAGCGCCAGAAATTTCAATTTCATCATCGGATAATATTTTTATGTCATCAGTTGGCGCGTCACTCTCATCATAAATCTCACCAACGAGCTCCTCGATCAAGTCTTCCAGTGTCACAATTCCCCTGATGACTCCATGCTCATCGACAACGATGGCAAAATGCCTCTTTTTTCTTAACAGGATGTTGAAAAATTCATCGATTGCCTGGTATTGAGAAACGAAAACCGGGTCATGTGAAATTTCCGCGAGGCGGGAATTTTCATTCCCTGAAGCAACCGCGGTAAGCAGGTCACGCATATACAGCAGTTTACTGAAACTTTCAGAATCACCATCATACAAAGGTATGCGGGAAAATCTGTTTTCTGCCACTCTGGGTAATGCTTCTGCTACTGTCAGGCTCGAGTCTAGCGAAAATACCTCATTATGAGGTGTCATCACATCTCTGACCGTGAGGTCGTTGAATGCAAAGACTTTTTCAATAATTTTACGCTCAGTTGATTCAATAGTGCCTTCTAGCTCTCCATGCCCGAGCATACTTATCAGTTCCAGTTCAGTTACAACAGGGTCCTTGCTGGTACCGCTAATCCGGTGTACCCACTCGGTGAATAGTCCGAAAAACCATACCAGTGGATAAATAAGCCGCATAAAAAACAGTAAAAATGGTGCAATTGTTAACGAAATTCGTTCTGCATAACGTGTAGCCAGACTTTTAGGTGTTATCTCGCCAAAAATAAGAATTAAAACTGTCAATGCACCAACTGCAATACCGGGACCCATGCTGCCAAAATAGCGTGTAGCAATAACCGTAGCCAAAACAGAAGAAGTAATATTAATGATATTGTTACCGATCAAAATCGTCGTAAGCATTTTTGAAGGGTTTTTCTTGAGTTCGAACAATGCCACTGCACCAGCTCTTTTTTCTTTGACCAGGCTTTCTACTCTTCCTATAGAAAGGTCTACCAATGCAGTTTCCGATCCTGAAAAGACTCCAGAAAGTATCAAAAGTACAAATAGTAATACAATTTCGAACATTGCTTATTGCGGCCCCAAATCTATAAATATTTCCGCTATGTTAAATAGCATAGCACCATAAATATCGGCGTGTATCACCCGCATTTGAGTCAATGACTTCAGATTGTTAATTCCCTAGGCAACAGCCTCTTAATTTATTAAAGTGTGCCTGGGTAATAATCTTTAGTGATGGACATGATAAGCAGGTATCTACAGCCAGCTTTTTCGTTATAGCAATACATTAGGCAGTTCAGCCGAGAGCAATTTACTCATGATGTTTCTCTAGCTTAACACTAGATGTAATAATTCTGTAATGATAAATCCAACAGCACTCTTAATCTTTTTATATCCCTATGATTCATGGTCATTTGACGACCTTGATGCCAATATTGGCTCTTCCAGTCATTACCCTCTAGACGATGTAAATAGGCAGGCAATGAAGTCATCCTAGATCATATTGTCTATGCACTATCACTGATTATCCTGTGATACAGAAATTTCTGATAATTCACCCTCAGTGATTAAAACCCTGAACTCGATTGGCTGGCAACATACCTGGCAGTCTTCAATATAGGCTTGTTGCTCTACTGAAGGGTCAATCAAAACAATAATTGATTCGTTACAATATGGGCAGGAAATGATGTGTTCTAATAGTGTATTCACGGTGCTGGTAGTGGGTAACGTGGATTCTGTTCTTACATGATAGTACTCAGTTTCAGGTAATGCCATTGATGGAAATAATTCGCTATTTTCCGATTTTCGCATGGGCAATTTTGAGCTTGGTGTATTGGCTAATTCCGTAATTCTTGAAGTGCAAAGGTTGGGAAGGCAGGAATTTCTGGTGAGAATAGAAAGAGAGCGATGTGGTGTTAAATCGGTATCATGAATGACTCCATTGGTTGAATTCATATAAGATACCAATGTGTTCGGAATAACATTCGAGATTAAAAATTGGAAGAACAAGAATTAGAAAATTTTCGCCTACAACTATTGCAAATACGTACTCAACTGGAACAAATGCAGCAAGAATCCAGGGCAAGCACAGAAACAGTAGAGCTCGATCAGTGTAAGGTAGGCAGACTGTCCCGTATGGATGCCCTCCAGGGACAACAGATGGCCCTGGAGTCTGAAAGAAGAAGAAAATTACAATTGCAGAAAATTGAAGCCGCATTGAAGCGGATTGAGAAGAATGATTTTGGTTACTGTTTTACCTGTGGCAAAGATATTGCTTTTCAAAGGCTTCAAGCGGATCCAACACATACCAAGTGCATAGAGTGTGCCGAGTAACAAATATGGAAATTACCATAACCCTCAGAGATATCGAAAATGGCCAGGTAGAAATAGAAGAAACCCGCCTTCCGTATTCAGGCGAGACAGTTGATTCAGTCACGACTGCCAGTGCACTAGCCGATGAACTCAGAAAATGTGCCACTAAATTAGGCCAGATAGAGACCACCACCTGCGAGATTCCGGTCAGTGATGATCAAACAGGTGAATGGGAATAAGGTTGATGCGCGAAGTCATACAATTATCAACAGCTCAACGTGAAACTTTGGTAGATATCACCAATCAGGTGAAATCTGCTGTTCACAAATCAGGTATAAAAAATGGCTTGCTATCTGTATATGCACAAGGTGCTACCGCGGCCATTATGATACAGGAAAACTGGGATGATAGCGTTCAGACCGACGTGGTGAATTTCCTGCGCCAGATAATCCCAAAGGGTGTTTGGCTTCATGATCAGCAAGATGGCAATGGAGACTCACATTTGAAGGCAGGTCTTGTTGGACCATCTGAAACAATACCGCTAATTAATGGAAACCTTGGCTTGTCACAATGGCAGAATATCTTCTTTTGTGAATTCGATGGGCCAAGATCAGACAGAAAAGTTGTTTGTACAATTATTGAAGACTGATAGTTTTTTATGAATAACGCTTTACCAGTACTTTATACATTCAGGCGTTGTCCTTATGCAATTCGCGCGAGAATGGCAATTGCTGTAAGTGACCAGAAAGTAGAGCATCGAGAGGTTGATTTAAAACAAAAGCCACAGCCAATGACCTCAATTTCAACGAAAGCTACAGTTCCGGTTTTACAACTCAGTAACGGTGAAGTCCTTGAGGAAAGCCTTGATATCATGCAATGGGCGTTAAATATAAATGATCCAGAACATTGGCTTTTGAATGCAGATAACCAGCTTGCTGATGAACTTATCAGCATTAACGATAACCTGTTTAAGTATAATCTCGATCGTTATAAATATGCTGATCGTTACCCAGAGCATTCAGTTGAGTATTACCGAGAAAAAGCCAGCGATTTCCCGATGAAACTCAATGCTTTGCTTGGCAAAAATGCATTCCTTCTGTCACAAACCCCATCATGGCTGGATATCGCAACGTTTCCATTTATTCGGCAATTCGCATTCGTTGATAAAAACTGGTTTGATACCAGGGATTGGCCATATTTACAAAAGTGGCTTGATGACTTGCTAAAAAGTCGGTTATTTGAATCAGTAATGAAAAAACACCAGCCTTGGCGGGCAGGTGATGATCCAGTGTTTTTTCCTTTTACCCTTTAGAGCCTTTGTTTTATAGCGTAGCTATCTCCGCAGTTTTTCTGGCAGTGCTATGGCCGGGGCGATGAGGGCTGCAGAGTGTCGCAGGCTTTTTCCGTCGGTCATAAATTATACGGTGCAGTTTCTACAAATGCGCTTAAATCATGAATCAATTCCGGGCTTGATTTGATCCGCAGGCATAGGTTCGCTAATAATATAGCCTTGAACGAAGTCTATATTTTGCTTTCGAAGGAAACTTAGCATCTCTTCAGATTCAACCCGGGTAATAATTAATTTGGCATTCAACACCTGGGTAATTCCTTGCACAATGTTTAACAAGGCATGCCCTTCTTGCTGGTGGCCATGTAGATCAATATTTCTTGAATCAAATTTAATGCCGCCAAAGGCCAACTGGGTGAGATAGCCAAGCGGAACGAAGCTGGTGCCAAAATTATCCAGTTGAATGCCAATACCAGCTTCTCGCATTTTAGATAACTTTCGAATAGTCATCTGAATATCGTTTAGAACGGCTTGCTCTTTTAAATCGATTCTTAACCATTCCCAGCTGATATCATGTTTATCGCCTAGTTTTTTAATCAAGCCAATCATATCAGTGGCTGCGAACTGGCTTTGACTGACATTGATACTGATCGGGATAGATTTATTCCCCTGAGAACGCCATTTTAGCTGTTGCTCAAAAACCTGGGTAAATACATATTCACCAATCTGTGGTCCAAAATGCATCTGTTCAAAATCAGGTAAAAATTCTGCTGCATGTAATAAACCTTTTGTTGGATGATGCCAGCGGATAAAGGCTTCCAGGCTTGAGATGTCTCCTGACCTAATATCAATTATAGGTTGGTAATATACCTGTAACTGTTGTTGTTCGACTGCCTGGAAAATGGCGTCACTATCGTTCAAGCTTTCAGCATCTTTTCGCATACTATGCTCAAAAAGGCTGAACGCATTTCTTCCCGCCTTTTTTACAGAGTAAAGTGCCAAATCGGCATTTTCCATTAATTCATCTTGTTGTGAGGTGTCTACAGGGCATATAGCTACACCAACGCTGGCACCAATAACCACGTTCTTGCCTTGAATCTCATAAGGTTTGGCAACCTGTTCAACAACCCGTTCAGCCAGTAAGGCGGCATTGTCACGACAGGTTATGCCGGATTGAATAATCGCAAACTCATCTCCACCCAACCTGGCAACAGTATCCTGGCTTCTCACCAGGTCAAGCAGTCTGCGGGAAACGCTGCGTAGTAGCTCGTCGCCAACCGGATGACCTAGCGTATCGTTAACCGGTTTGAATTTATCCAGATCAATCATGTGTACGGCAAACTGGCTGTTCCTTGTTAAGCTGTCACGTACCTCCTGTTGTAATTGCTTGTCAAATCTCAAGCGATTAGCAAGCCCAGTCAGCGCATCGTGTAAAGCAATTTGTTCCAGGCGTGCATAGTCAATATACTCGATAAGTTCAGTTCTTAGATTCATTGCCAGTTCAATTTCTGAATCAAGCCAGGGCTCTGAGCTGTTTCTGACTTCCTGGGCCCATACCGAAAAGGAATTTCGCGGAGTCAGGGCTTTTGGATCATTGTCGTCCAATGATTGGGGTTTGCCTGCCCAGTTAACAACCTGTACAGCCTCCTGGCGAAGAAAAACAATAAAATCCGTGCTACCCAGTGGGATAAACAGCATGCCGCTTGCCATACGGGCAACGTTACGATGCCGATTCAGGCTTTCAGGTAAATGACTGAAATCAGCAACTTCTTCACGTGATAAAACTTCCAGCCAGTTTCTTAATGGTAATAGTGATTCTTCATCGGGAACCAGTCCCGTAAAGTGGTCTTCTCCAGTATAGTGGAGCCAACAACCGTCACTATTGAACATCTCACGCATATCAGCCAGATGGATCACCAGGCCGGATTTTGCATCATTGTTCATGGCAGCCAGACCACCACGAAGACGCGAAAGTTTTTCGCGTAATATGCTTCGTTTTTCCTGCTCAATGAGGCCAAGCAGGTTTTGCAGGTGTAACGAAGTCAGCTTGGCAATTTCCTCCAGGGCTAGACGTTCGTATGCATTGAGTCTTTTGTTTGATAAATGGTGACAGGCTACCAATCCCCATAACTTACCGTCAGCAACGATAGAGAGGCTAAAGGAAGCTTCCACACCCATGTTCTGCAAATAACGAATATGCACTGGGTGTACGGCGCGTAATAGAGAATAGCTCATATCCAGTCGGGTCTCTTCATCCCAGTTTACCAGGGCTACATTCTGACTGTTTATATCGGCAATCATACGTTGCCAGTTTAGCGTGTACAGCTGACGGACATTGGCAGGTACGTCTGTGGCAGGAAAGCGCAAACCAAGAAAACCATCAACTCCTAGGCGACAGACTTCATCAATAACTTCGCCATGCCAGTCGGGTAAAAACCGGTAAAGCATAATGCGGTCAAACCCAGTGCTGGATGCAACCGTATTAACCAGCAGTTTGCCTAGTTCTTTTACAGTGCGAATTTCAGTTAACTTGTCAACGAAGCTGACTCGGGCAGAATGGTCCCACCAGTTAGGCTGCGTAGGTCCTGGTTCCTCAAATTCCAGAATGAGATGATCACCCTGGCGATGGCCAGCCACCAGTATTTCAGCTGGCGTATCAATTTTCATTAACTGGATTTTTCCATCAACAGATGCCAGTTTTGCCAGTTTGGGCCAGTTTTTACCGAAGATATTCAGCGCCGCCTGCCCCAGTAGTTGGTCTGGAGACTTTTCAAACCAGTCTGCAATATTTTTTGAGCAAAAATCTATGGTCTGGGCAAAGGCGTTAATCGCGATCAGTCCACCAAATGATTGAATAGAATCAGTATGATGCAATGCGGCATTTTTGCAGTTTCCAAATGGTGCACTTTGTTGTTCGGACATAATCGGTTTTACTCAGGTCATATAGTGGATAAAATGTTTAAACGTCACGCGCGCGCTACGAATGGCATGCGCTATTTCTTTTCGATACTGCAATTGCTCCAGGCTATCAAGAAAAGCTGGCCATTGGTTTGCCGGTTGCGAGAAGTCAGTCCAAAAGCTGCCGATGGTATCCAATTGAGATGCCAGGTCAGAACTTAATAGCTTTTTTGTGATTACCTGTCCACCGAGTTGAGCTCCTTCCGCGACATATCGCATTCCGAGATAACTACCGGTTGAGGAAGGGGGAGGCAGAGGCAGTGTCGCATCAAAGTCCATGGGGAGTTTTTTGCCTAAGGCAATGAGGTCGCGTTCCAGCCATGAGCTTCGGGGCTGGTACTCGAATAAGCCTTTTGGATTATAAGACGTTGCTGCCCACAGTGCCTGGTCTAATAATTTATAAGCTTGTGCTAGCCTGCACATGGCATCAGTATATTGGTGCAGATTGCAGTCTGGCTGAATCAAAAGGCTTAGTTTGGAAAATTTATCTAACTTGCTATGCAGCCGGGAAGTGCCAGCCTGTAGCAGTTGTCTGACTTTATAGTCATCTGTAGAGAGTGATTTATCTGGCGAAGAAAAGCTTTTTCTTGTCATTATTATATCTTTAACTTTTAGGTCTTATCTTGTAAGCATAGACTAAAAGATAATTGCTATCCCATTCACTCACGCAGCAAAGAGGCTAAAATAACACTCCGGCAACTATAGGTGAGAAGACGTCTATCTAGGGGGTGGTGCGTATCTGGGTTGGTATGAAGAATTGCAGGAGTTCAGAAAGACGAACTCCTGAGTTTGCAACACAGGGTTAGATTTTCATTGCCCTGCATATAGCCATGATAGTATTAGGTCGTTGCGCGAATCAGGACGACTCACAAGCAGGTGTAGAGGTGAAATTCATATGCTGTCCCAAGCATGAGGGCAGTCACAGTAAAAAGCTTATCCACTTTGAGTTCTCCAAAATATCATTTTTCCAGAAGATGATTTATTACATGCTGCCAGAGTCTTCCAGTGCCATCCACTTGTCCATGCTTCGGCCTCAAATGACCCATAGAATTGCAAATTTGGCCAGAGGGTATGCCTGACAGGAGTCGGCGTAGCTGTTAATAGAAAAAATTATCTTCCGTAAGCAGAACCTGGAGCGACAGGAGATTGGCGATAACCGTATGGGTTACTGTAAGGGTAACCTCCGTAGTATGGGTAATTATTGCTGTATCCATAACCACGACCATAACCAGAGAATTTCCCCTGGCGGCTCTGGTGAGTTTCAGCGTCCATGCTCCCATCAGCACGACCACGTCCTTTAAAGGTCATAGTGAATTCGCTGTCCATATCGGCTGAGCCAGAGCCATCACCACTACCAGAGCCATCGCCGTAACCGTATCCTCGGCTATCCCAGCGGCTGTCACCGCTCCACTGACCATTATCGTTGTCCCAGAATTGAGCCGATGCAGTTGAAGCAACGCAAATGGATAAAATGGCAATACTCGAAATTGTTTTCATGTATGACTCCTAAATCAGGAATTTAACTTAACCAGAGAATAGCATAGAAAAGAATTTTGAAAACTTAATTAGTCATTGATTACAGATGACGTCTGAATAAACAAAACACTCAAGTTTTTGGCGGCAGTAAATTTGAACGAAGTATAAAATGGTTCAAGCTTAAAATTTCCCGTTACCGGTTAACCGTCGCCGACACCACAAAAACCGGATCACCCGACATCAGCTTTCCCGAGTAGATGTCATTCGCTGCACGTGGCTGACCCTGCAAAGTTTCTGTGGTCAGATCTATCAGCCCCCGGGTCCGTAACATCAGGTCAAGTACCAGTCCAAGGCGCTCAAACAGGTGCAGTTCATGCCAGATTGTGATTGCTTTAGACTGGAAACTGCGGTTGGAAAAGCTGACCAAAAGCTTGCCTCCCGGGCGGGTTACTCTTATCACTTCATGTAACACACTCAGAGGATCAACCAGATATTCGATAGACAGGCTGCACAGGGTGAGGTCGAAAAAATCATTAGAAAATGGCAGGGAAGGTTGTTGGTTGAGGTCATGCACCACATAGTCGTCCAGATCCGGGTTGGCTAATAACTCGCTGTCGTTCATACCGAGGCCGGTGATATGCAGATCGGTAATGTCGTTTGGTAAGTGCGATTGCCAGCTGCTCATCAGGTCGAGTACGCGCATCTGTGGTAACAGTTCCCGGCGATATATCTGAGTGATCGTATCCGACGCCGACTGGTCAATGTGATGTACCATTCTTTTCTGTCGATAGAATATGGCATCGTTGCTGGAATCCTGCCGCGTAAACATGTCCTGGTCATAAAAATCCGGACTCTGATCGAGCATTTTTTGCAGACCAATGCCTGTGGCCAATGCAGTGTTCAACGGCTCGGTGGATTCGTTGAGCGTGGTTTGAGGATTGTCCGTAAGAGGCATCAGTCTGACACCGACTTCGATAGCCAGGTTCGCTAACGGGTGGTTTAAATCGACGGTAAATGATGAAGCATTGGTGTCAATGATTCGCATAGGTTGGCGGTCGTGATGATCAATGCCCAGGCTACCGGCGATGATGCATCTTGGATAAAAGCGGCCCTGTCGCGGCTCAACGCGAATACCTGTATTGCCGATGGGCTGAATACATGCATACGGCAACTGAATGAATTGGTTCGGGTAATATTCGATTAGGCTGCCGGATGGGAACGAGGCAAACACGGTCTCTCCGAACGATGCATTATCCAGGCAGGTATGCAGGTCACCGGGCAGGTTGATGCGAGCAGGATAATTCGCGGCAAACAGCATACGATCAGTATGTGACGCAAATGCACTCTGCCAGTGCAGGATCAGTTCCAGGGCTTGCTTAGTGTTTTCAAATTTTGCTGAACGAGAATTTCTATTTTTCACTGTTGTAACGCTTGAGATATATTGTGGCCAGATAGGTCAAGCTTGCCAGAATAATAACTGCTCCGAATGAGTGCCATTGAACAACAGAATTTTTAAGTCCAACCACCAGGATAATGCTTACTGAAAGCATGAAAATGACAGCAGCAGTCAACTGGTATTTTGTTGGAAAAGGCCGGCGATTAAAACGGCGTAATCTAAACAGTGATAGCGCCGTAAGTGCAGAAAAAATGAGAAGAAAAGCGGAAGCTGCCAAGACAGCTTCTCTGAGAGTATGGGAAAATAATAACAGGAGTGCGACTGTGGCTTGCAGGAGAGTGGCATTGAGTGGCGGTTTACCATCAACAGGTCTAAAAAACTTTGGCAGATAACCATCCTCCGCCATCGCGCTGTATACACGAGGGCCAATCATCATCATTGCGCTAATAGCAGAAAGAAACGCCACGATCACCAATAGAGAGACAAGCTTTCCCCCATAGTCACCAAAAATATCGTCTGCGATGAGATGAGCAAGAGTAATTCTTGTTTCTTCATAGCTAAAAACTTTTATTGCATCACCGGGTGTCAGGTTGGCCACAAATACCCAGTTTATGGCCAGGTAAAGAATACCGACCAGGAGAAGACCAATCATCATTGAGCGGGGGACATCACGGCCCGGATTTTTATACTCACCTGCAGCATAAACAGCTGCATTCCAACCGCTGAATGCAAAAGCTATCCAGAACTGATTTTCAATGACCTTTATCCAGGGGAAGCCTTCTGTGCTGTTTGGCGGTACCCATGTTGGTATGGAATTATCACCTATCATCAGTGAAACCAGCACAAATAAGATCAAAAAAGTTAATTTAAAGCTGACAAGCACATTTTGTCCACGGTGAGACAAACTTGAATTAAAAGCATGCAGCATTGTGAAAATAAGAATCACGATAGCACCTGAAATGCGTGGTTCAGGCCCAGATAGAAGCGTGTTGGTAAAATTGCCAATAGCATGGGCATCGACAGCAATGGCTGCTGAAAAGCCCAACACAAGCGAACCCCATCCAGCAACATAGCCAAGGAATGGATGTAATAAGTTGGATAGAAACCGGTATTCACCTCCAGATTCACGAATTGAGGCTACGACACCGGAATATGCTATTACCCCACAAACAGCAATAACAGTACCGAGAATCCAGGCGATTAGAATGGGTGTTGCTGACATGTCCTGGGCCATGTAACCAGTACTGACTAAAACACCGACTCCTATCATGTTGGCGACAACCAGGCCGGCACCAGACCAAGTTGTGTGTTGCTTCATTAGTTTAATCGCCTCATCGATGCTTTATGGTCGTAATGATGAATTTAAACGACATCAGGTGTGTCTTTGCCAGTATGCTTGCAACGTTATTTTGATAGCTTAGTCATCTCTTTGTCATCAAGGTTTTCTTTTGTCCTTGATGAACAGGTTTATGAATTACTGTGTTTGTCATCGCGCTTTGTTTCAAGTGGATATTCAGAATCCATTAATTCCAGGCTGTCGGCTGTGTATACCGGGCCTTTCATTATGTAAACAGCAAATGCACCAATCGCGACGGTGAAAATGGCCGTCCAGATGGTTATCAAAACCGAGATGGTAATGATGTCGATAAACTCTGTTTGCTTAAGCTGCATTGAAGCGGTTTCTGCAACCAAAAGCCAGTGAGCCAATTGATTGGTCAGGTAAATCACAACGCCACTTATTATAAAAGCGGCAGGTATTTGTTTAAGGATTCGCCACTCAATACCATATCTGCTGCGATGTTTGGAAGATGGATGTAAGCGTTGCATAATCAGAGCCCCTCAAGCGTTACAGAAAGTGACCTGAGATCACTGCAGAAATAAGCATTAATGTCGGCAAACAATTCAGCATAGCGATCTGCCTTGTTACCCCCGATGATGACAAACATATCTTCAGGCAGGACATGGGCCAGGGTGGTGATTTCCTGATGCAGAAGCTTTTCATCAGCACGACTGACCAGGCTCAGCAGAATTCCTTTTGAATCAGATGCAACTGCAGCAGCAACGATTTCCGTTGCCGGCATGTCTGCTCCCATGTACCGGCATCGCCATCCTTCCATGGCCGCAATGACGGCTGCCATCAAGGCGCCAAGTTCATGTCTTTGGCCCACGGGCGTTGTTACAAGCAGGCTGGGGCCAACAGGCAATTCACGTTCCAGCAGGTTCAAAAGGAAACGTTTAATCTGAATGCTGGCCAGGTGTTCATGGCCGATTCTTAAGTCGCCCTTTTTCCAGGACTCGCCGATGTAAATCAATGCTTTTGATAAAACCTGTTCGAAAAATATGATTTGAGGTAGGGCTGTAGATGCATTGACCAGGCTTTGATAAATACCAGCTTCGTCCGTTTGATTAATACTGGCGATGAGCGGTTGAAGCCATTCATCATAGTCAGAAACCCCGGAAATATTGGGTTTTTGCGAATCAATTTGTGCATTTTCATTAGCAAGCAGCTCAGCAAGTTGGTTATTTGACAGAGCTGAAACATCACTGATTCTTCGGCCGGAGCGTGTCGCCTTGTGCAGCAGAGATAAACGCTGGATATCTTTATCAGAATAGAGTCTGCGGCCTGTGGTGGTATGGCGTTTTGGCTTGACGCTAGTGTAGCGTTTTTCCCAGGCACGAATCACATCCTTACTCAACCCGGTGCGTTGAGAAACGACCTGGATAGGGTGCATGGCAGGAGAAACTTGTGTCTTGGTAGCAGTCATAACTGGAGATTATAGTACAATACTTGTCTAAGACAAATATTTGACAAGATTATTTCCGCTAGCTAGTGTTACTCAGGTAACTCACTCTTATCTCAGGCCAGATCTGGGAATAACAGACGGATTAGACATGGCACAGCAATCGACATTACCTCATTCACGACTTGGCCGTTTTGCAAAACTTGGTGGCCTGGCAACTTCCCTGGCGGGTAACGTATTGTATCAAGGCAGCAAGACACTCTTGTCGGGTAACAAACCGGTAATTGCTGATCTCGTTCTATCTTCTAAAAATGCCAACAAAATTGCCGAGAAACTCTCCGAGATGCGCGGTGCGGCTATGAAGGTAGGGCAGTTGCTGTCAATGGATGTCGGCTACCTGCTTCCCAGGGAAGTGTCCGAGGTTTTTTCCCGCTTAAGAAACGATGCCCATCAAATGCCGATGATGCAGATCGCCGAGGTGATGGAGAAAAACCTGGGTAGTAACTGGCAGTCTCATTTCCAACGTTTTAAATTTACGCCAATTGCTTCGGCTTCCATTGGTCAGGTGCATATTGCCGAATTAAAGGAGGGCAGACAGGTTGCTATTAAACTGCAGTACCCGGGAGTGAAGGAAAGTATTGATAGCGATATTGACAACATCGCCATGTTGCTCAATCTGTTTAAAATGATTCCCGCTGATGTCGATATTGCTCCATTGATTGAAGATGCAAGGCTACAATTACATGCCGAGGCAGATTATAAGAGCGAAGCTGCTTTCCTTAATGAATTTAGCCGTTTTATTGAAAACGATGACAGGTTTGAAGTTGCAGAAGTCATTGAAGAGCTGAGTAATGACAAAATTCTAACCACCACGTTTTTAGACGGTGAGGTCATTGACAAGCTCTACAACAAAAATTTGGATGTGCGTCATAATGTCACCAGTAACTTGCTGGAGTTATCTCTAAGAGAGGTCTTTCAATTCGGTATAGTGCAGACCGATTCCAATTTTGCCAATTACCTTTACTCTGAAAACACGGGAAAGATCCAGTTACTGGATTTTGGTGCTACACGCCGCTACTCAGAGTTAATGAGAAACAAATTCATGGTTTTGCTAAATGCCTGTCTCAGCAGTGACAAGCAGGCTATTTTGGAATCGGCTTACGAGATTGGTTATACAAGTGAAGATGATAATAAAAACTACCAGGATGCAATCGTTGATCTGATATTAACAGTGACAATGCCTATCCGACACGAAGGTGAATTTGATTTCAGGCACAGCCAGTTGAGCCAGCTAATGACGGACAAACTCATGAAGCTCAGGTTTGAACAACGTTATACCCGCTTGCCACCAACAGACATTCTGTTTTTGCATCGCAAGCTTGGTGGTTTATACCTTCTGCTTTCCCACCTGGGTGCGAATCTAAACGTCAATCAGCTCGTTCGTCATACTTTGACGTAAACAACGGTACCCAAAGTGATGCCGCAGCTTGATTGGCTGGACCAGCCAGTAAGGCAACTGTCTTCGGGGTTTCCTGAGAAAATGGCGATAGTTGATATTGAAACAACCGGCGGTAGTCCCAAGTACCATAGAGTTATCGAAATCGCGGTTTTGCTGGTTGATAACGGCGTTGTCATTCATCGTTGGCAAAGTTTTATTCACCCCGGTGTCTGCATTCCCGATAAGATTAACCTGTTGACTGGTATAACAGATTCAGATGTTAAACCTGCGCCAGTTTTCGAACAGTTGACGGAAGAGTTGCTAAACCTTTTTCATGACAGGGTGTTTGTTGCACACAACGCACGCTTCGATCATGGCTTTCTTAAGGCCGAATTTAAACGCTGCGGAATTCAGTTTAAACCCAGGGTACTTTGTTCTGTAAAGTTCAGTCGTCACCTGTATCCTCAATTTAAACGCCACAGCCTTAACCATATAATCAAGCGGTTTGGTTATCGGGTGAACAATCGTCACCGAGCTATGGATGATGCCGAAGTTATCTGGCGATTTTTCCTGACAAGTTCACAAATTCATGAAGAAGAGGAAATTCGTTCAGCATGTAACCTCATTTTCAAGGCACCTTCATTACCAGCCATGATTGATGCAGAGGTGAT
The DNA here is from genome assembly GCA_013041975.1 of Gammaproteobacteria bacterium. Taxonomy (GTDB): domain Bacteria; phylum Pseudomonadota; class Gammaproteobacteria; order Chromatiales; family Chromatiaceae; genus JABDQZ01. Next base: position 14,800 of record JABDQZ010000005.1, on the reverse strand, counting down.
TAACAGCCTGCCTAAGTCACCCGGCGTTTATTATTTTTATGATACGGCTGGAAAGTTGCTCTACATAGGCAAGTCGGTCAATATTCAGGACAGGGTAAAAAGTCACTTTTCCCAGGAGTACCAGAGAGGCAGACAGTTTCGGTTGTATTCATCAGTCGCCAGAATTGAATACGATCTGACTCCTTCTGATTTTGGTGCGCAGATTAGAGAAAGTCAGCAAATCAAACAACTGCATCCTGAATTTAATTTACGCCTTAAAAAATCACGGTATCTATATTTTTATAAAATATATGAAAATAATGCAGGTTATCTGCAGGTTCGAATAGAACGTATCGATGCCTCATTACCTGATTCCAGCCAGCATTATGGTTTATTCAGAAGCCAGAAACAGGCGCAAACACAATTAACAAAGCTAGCTGATAATTTTTTTCTTTGTTACAAGTTAATTGGCCTGGAAAAGTCCACTAAATCAAAACAGGCCTGTTTCCGGACTCAGCTCAAGAAATGTTTTGGTGCCTGCTGCGGAACTGAAGAACCAAAAATTTATAATGAAAGGCTCAGTGCTGCCTTAAAGAGTTACCAGATCATGCAATGGCCATGGCCGGATGCAATCCTGATTAAGGAAACCTCAATTGAGGATAAAGACTTCAGTCGTTATCACATGATTAACCAGTGGCGATACCAGGGCCAGATCACAAATGAAAAGGACCTGGAAGAGAATGGTTATCAGTATGTGGATAAAAATATCATGAATACAAACGCTTCAACTACTGGTGAAATTCACAGACAAGATATTTCAGATAAGCTTTTTGATCTGGATATCTACTTTATCCTGGTGAGGTTCCTGTTAAAGCCATCATCCAAAACCATTCAGGGAATCAAGGTTTATCCTTTGACACCAATTAACAGATCAGATGAGTTTAATGAGTTTTAAGGAAAGCGCTTCTGGCCAAGATTGCGATGATTAGCATGAAAATGCCGAAAGGGTAAGCAATCACATCAAGCACAAACAGGGTAATCGAAATGAATAATAAAGTAAGGAAAAAAATCAACCAGAAATCATTAAATATCAATTTAAACATAGTCTTAATTTAACAAAAACTGATGGGTATAAACCTCGTTTTTTTCATGTTGAATATCATTATGGCATCAATATATTTATAGCGTAGTAAATGAAAATGTTCTTTTACTTATTTCCCTTTAGTTTGCCCCGTATCCCCTGCGGGGCTTTTTTTTGTACTAAACTGTCGGGCTAAAATTGTCGGTGGTCAGGCTAGCATCTATTTGCAATCACCTTGTCAATCTATGACGTAAAGCATCACGGTAAATGCATTACCAGCAGTATTGTTTGCAAGTTGACTCACTTCAGGCCTGACAAAAATGCGTTGGCATCCTTTCTGACCATTTTAATTTTATCTTTTGTCATTTTTGTCAGTGTTCGGTAGGGCATTGCCAGTCTTTGGTTTTGAGATAACCGGCCACGGTTTTTATCGAGGAAATACCAATACAGGTAATTGAACGGGCAGGCATTTTGACCGTTTTTTTCTTTCACGTTGTAATCACAATGCTGGCAGTAATCAGACATTCTGTGAATGTAGGCACCGGATGCTGCATAGGGTTTACTGGCCAACAGGCCTTCATCAGCATAAAGCACCATGCCATGGGTATTGGGTAACTCTACCCATTCAAAAGCATCGGCGTAGACACTTAAGTACCATTCTTCTACTGCCTCAGGAGTTAATCCGGTCAACAAGGCAAAGTTACCAATGATCATCAGGCGCTGAATATGATGCGCATAGGCGTTATTCAAGCTAGCTTTTATCGATTGGTGCAGACAAAACAAATCAGTATCAGCAGTCCAGAAAAAACCCGGTAACGGACGATTGGCATCAAAGGTATTTGATTCAACATACTCCGGCATCTTTAGCCAGTATATGCCGCGTACATATTCCCTCCAGCCGAGAACCTGTCGAATAAAGCCTTCTATGGTTTCAATAGGAAGAGATTTTTTCTTGCCAGCCTTTAAAACTGCTTCACAAACCTCACGCGGGTTGAGCAGGCCTGTATTGATATAAGGCGATATAACGGCATGGTACAAGAAGTCTTCATCGGTTTTCATAGCATCCTGGAACTGTCCAAAATTTTCCAGGTAAGTGTTAATAAAGGTTTTAAAGACTGTCTGTGCCTGTTCTCTGCTAACAGCCCAATTGAACGGTTTGATCTCCCCCGGGTTATCGGGGAAGCGCCTGGCAACCAGATCCATAACGTCCTGTTTGATTCGATCAATTTCGAACGGCTTTCTAACTGGTACTGAAATAGTTTTAGGCAGCGCCTTTCGGTTGGCATTGTCATAATTCCATTTACCACCTAGTGGTTTACCATTGTCCATGAGCCAGCCGGTTTGCTTGCGCATGTAACGATAGAAGTTTTCCATGCGCAATTGCTTTTGCGAATCGGCCCATTGTTTAAATTGTTCTATGGAGCATAAAAAGCGTGTATCTGGTCTGATTTCGACTTCAACATCAAATGTTTTTCGCCAGTTTTTGAACATCTGCAAGACACGCCATTCGCCTGACTCGGTAACAATAATTTTATGGCATTTATATCTTTGCAGAGCACGCTTAACCTCGCCGGAGAAACTCCCCGTGTTATTTAAATCGTCTAACTTGGTATAGTCAACGTTGATACCATTGTCTTGCAGGTCAGCTGAAAAATGGCGCATGGCACTGAATATAAATGCCAGTTTTTGCTTGTGATGGGGAACGTAAGTGGCTTCTTCTTTGACCTCGCACATCAGCACAACATCTTCTGCCAGACTTATGTTATCTAAAGAGGAAATATCTGGGGAAAGCTGGTCGCCCAGGATAAGCCTCAGGCTTCGTGTTTTTTTCAATGGATCAGGTTCTCCATGACGGCAGATTTTGTGCCAGGTTGCTATTATTCACCATGGGCGGTTGGCGCCATTGCCTGGATGGAGACTTAACGCGGCCACCTTTGATGTGTCAGTCTGATTCACTGCCGTCAGTTTAGCAGAATTAATTTCTTACTTCTTACAGGGGTTATATTTTCCGTGATCATCCATACTTTACCAACACAATTAATTGTCTGGATAAAATCATGCACAAACTTTTATCAACACTTGCCATACTGTTTTTAATTTCACCTGTGGGTTCGGTTTCTGCCCAGCAAAGCCTGGTTAAAGTCACATCTCTTGGCAGTCATGCAGGTGATTTTTGCCGGTATGATCGGGCATTTCTTTTTGAAGATCCCGATGGAACGCGTATCTTGTACGATGTCGGCCGAACGGTCGCAGGTGCCGGTGATGAGCGCCTGGGGAATATCGATATTGTCCTCGTTTCACACATGCATGGAGACCATGTTGGCGACAAGCACCTGTCGAATGTGGGAGCCGGAAGTTGCGCAAAACCGGAATTTACTGTCGACGCAACTAACCTGACCAATTCCGTAAAAATAGCTGTTGATAAAAATGCCAAAATTATTACCGGGAGCGAGATGCCAAAGTTTTTTGCAAAAAAACTTGAAGCTGCTGGCGGCAACCCAAAAAATTCGCTGCTTGTCAGGTTTGGTGGTTCACGGCAGGTCAATGGTGTTACCCTGACGACTGTCCCTGCAGCCCATTCCAATGGTGTTTCAGGACGCTTTGTCGGCGGAAAACTGGGTGAGCTACTGGATGCTGTCGGCTTAACGGCATATGCGGGTCCGCCCACTGGCTATGTCATTACCTTCAGTAATGGTCTTGTTGCGTACCTGTCCGGTGACACCGGCATCACCGCAGAACAGAAATCTGTCGTCGCTGATCATTACCAGGCGAGGCTGGCAGTGATTAACATTGGTAACACGTTTACAACCGGCCCAAAAGAGGCGGCCTATGTTGTCAATGAATTGATAAAGCCTGCCTCTGTTATACCTTCTCACGCTAATGAACAGGCCACCGAATCCGGAAAACTGATTGCCGGAACGCGCACAGATGAATTCATCAAAAACGCAAAGATTCCGGTTTTATTGCCGCTAAGCGGAAAAACAATGTCCTTCGATAGCGCCGGTGAATGTGTTAGTGGCTGCAGCCAATAGATGAGTTATGCAGTGATACAAAAATTTCTTGTCATACGAATTTTATAGTAAAGCTGGGGAGTCAATAGGGCGCCTCCATGGTTTAAGCGGACATAGTGGCTATTTGGAATATTTTGAATGGTAGCGACGACTGAAATCATTGAAGCCTCTTTAGTCAACGATAGCAATCACCTAAAACAACCATTCAGCTTTTCTCAAATAAAGAGCTTTTAGATACATAAATTCAATGCCTGTAGATGCAGAAAATCGTTAGAAGCAGAAACTAACCGGTTCCCATCTGTTGGGATAAGATAATTCATTTTATAATCTTTTTTATAGCTTACCTTACGGATAAAAAATCAGGATAAGAGATAGCTATATGAGGTGATTCAGGTCAACTACTCAATCTATATGATAGGCATATAATTATTAAGTTATCTTCCTAATATCTCGACATAGAGATTATCGAAAAAGGATCAGTAGATGCCATCAAATAACCCCAATACACATCGGCTAGCCCAGGATACTTTAGCTTTGGTCTTAGCAGGAGGACGCGGATCACGTCTTCATGAATTGACACGCTGGCGCGCAAAACCAGCAGTCTTTTTTGGTGGCAAGTTCCGCATCATCGATTTTCCCTTATCGAACTGTGTTAATTCAGGAATTCGTCGAATCAGCGTGCTTACACAATATAAGGCGCATTCCCTTATCCGTCACCTTATTAAAGGATGGAGTTCCTTTTATAGCGAATTAGGAGACTTTGTAGAGGTGCTGCCAGCCTCACAACGTACTTCAGCCAACTGGTATTCTGGAACTGCTGATGCCATTTATCAAAACCTGGACATCATTCGTTCTTTACGGCCTAAATACATATTAATTTTATCAGGTGATCATGTTTATAAGATGGACTATGGTGCATTTTTGACATATCACGTTGAAAAACAGGCGGATATGACGGTCTGCTGTTTAAAGGTTTCACTGGATGATGCCAAAGGCTTTGGTGTTATCAGTACTGATGAGCATAACAAAGTGAATGCTTTCAATGAAAAACCAGCAGAGCCTGACCCCATGCCAGGGGAGAAAGATATAGCTCTGGCATCGATGGGCAACTATATTTTCAATACAGACTTTCTCTTTGAGCAATTGCAATTGGATGCAGTAAATAACCAGTCCAGCCATGATTTCGGCAAGGATATTATTCCTTCGTTAATTCAAAATTCACAGGTCTATGCTTATCCCTTTCAAGATCAAAAATCCGAGGTACAGCCATATTGGCGTGATGTGGGAACTCTGGATGCATTTTGGGAAGCAAATATCGATTTGGTGGGTGTTACTCCTGAACTAAACCTTTATGATGAAGAATGGCCTATTTTGACTTATCAAGCTCAATTACCATCAGCAAAGTTTCTGTTTCGAGATGAAGGGAGAACTGGACAAGCACTGGATTCTGTTGTTTCTGGTGGTTGCATAATTTCTGGTTCCACAATAGAGCGTTCATTGCTGTTCTCCAAGGTGAGAGTCCACTCCTATGCAAAGGTCGAAGAATCCGTTGTTTTACCCGGAGTTAATATTGGCAGAAATTGCCGTATTAAACACGCTATCATCGATCGTGGTTGCAGCATTCCAGCGGGGACGGTCATTGGGGAAGATAGTGAAATGGATGCTCAACGTTTTCGGGTTACCCCAAAAGGGGTTGTTCTGGTGACCCCGGATATGTTGGGTCAGAAACCGGATACAATTATATAAAATACTTCTTTGCACAACGGAAGCAGTCTCCCTTACGCCTTTGTAAAGCGCGCGACGATAGAAGTGTCTTGTTGAAAAAAATTCTTAGGCAATTCTTGGTTTTTCTAGCAATGCTGTTAAATTACGATTGCTTATATTTGGATTAATACATACTCCGCTATATTTGCAATATTCTGCCAGTTATTTTTTATCAATGTTTCTGGTTCTTTATAAGAGCCGCTAATAATTTTCTTGTGCATTTCTAGACTGCTAATTTATAAGACTAAATAACAGCCTGCCTAATATCACGGTGACTTTCTAGCATGTTTTGGCCTTAAATTAGTGTGCCAAAACAATGCAGAGTACATTCTTAAAAATAACTGAGGGATATCAAACCTTTTCTTGTTATGCCGCGCTAAACTTGCGCTTTAATTTAAATTTTTAAGCCGGATACCATGAATACAGGAAATGTAACGCGTAAAACAAAAATTATCGCCACTATTGGTCCTGCCAGTGATTCGCGAGATCTATTGAAACAAATCATTCTTGCCGGTATGAATGTGGCGAGAATCAATATGTCCTTTGGCGTTGGCAAGGCCCAGCAGGAAAGACTGGACAGGGTTAGGGCAGTAGCAAGAGAGCTAGGGCGTCCGATACCAATTATGGCTGATACAAAGGGAATTGAAATACGTACAGGAAAGCTGGCTGCTGAATCAGTTGAGCTGACCGCAGGCAATAACTTTATCCTTTATTCTTATTCCAGGGTTGGTGACCAGAATGGTGTCTCAGTCAGTTACCCGAATTTACACAATGAAGTAACGGTAGGTACTCCCATCATGCTTAATGATGGTCTCATTGAACTGGAAGTGGTCGATATTGATGACACCCTGGGTGGTGAAATTCATTGTCGCATCATCCATGGTGGAAAGCTAAAAGAAAGCAAAAGCGTTAACTTGCCAGATACACAACTTGAAATGTCTGAGATTGGTCCAGAAGCTGAAAAGGAATTTTTTAAAGAACTCGATTTTGCTGCGGAAAATGAAGTTGAATATATAGCGGCATCTTTCGTACAAACGGCTGAAGATATCATCAAGATACGTACCTACCTTGATGACAAGGGAGTGAATATTCCCATCATCGCCAAGATTGAAAATAAAGCTGGTATTGATAACTTAAATGCGATTGTTGCAGTAGCAGACGGAACGATGGTTGCTCGTGGTGATTTAGGTGTGGAACTACCATTAACAGATGTTCCCGGTATGCAAAAAAAGATTATTCAGGCCACGGTAACGAATGGAAAACCTGTTATCACTGCTACGGAGATGCTGGCCTCAATGGAGTCTAACCCCAAGCCTACCAGAGCAGAAGCAAGTGATGTTGCCAACGCGATTTTAGATGGTACTTCCGCCGTTATGCTCTCTGGAGAAACAGCAGTGGGTAAATATCCACTTGAATCTGTAAAAATGATGGCTACCTTATCCACCAAGGCCGAAGCTTCTTTAGCGGAATTTGGATACCTGCAGAAAATTCAGCCTCATCAGGCAAATGTTGTGACAGAAGCGGTTAGTCAGGCGGCAATAACAATGGCTAATCATTTGAAAGCAACAGCCATTATCAGTCTGACTGAAACAGGCTTTACATCAAGACAAATTTCCAAGTACAGGCCAGAATCAGTCATCCTTGCAGTGACTTCTTCGTATTCTGTGGTGCTGAGTACAGCAATGAATTGGGGGGTATATTCCATTCTTTACACTGAAAATGGGACTAACGAAGAAAAAATTGAATATGCACTGGAGCAGGGCAAGCAAAGAGGAATTATAAACTCAAAAGATATTATCGTTGTTACAGCTGGTCAGGACCAGGAATCCGGAGGTACTAATATGGTAAGAGTAGTCACGGTACCTTAGACTCTGAGAGAGTGGAGTAGACGGTGGCAATGAAAGTTATTGTTTACAAGGCTTCCATCCTGACCTTCAATATGGACCTGGCATCTGCCTCCAGTACGGTCAGCCGATAATCATCCTCGACAATTGAGTCTCCAACTCTTGGTATACGTTTGAGCCGACTGACAATCAGTCCACCTATGGTATGAGACTCCTGAACTGAAAAGTTACTGTATAAAATATCATTGACCTCAGAAATCGGCATTCTTCCACTCATCAGATGGGAAGTTTTACTTTCATGCTCAATATAAATACGCTGTTTGGGGTGATACTCGTCAAAATCGTAGCCGACATCAATTTCGCCAACGACTTCCTCGAAAACATCCTCCATGGTAAGGATGCCAATCGCCGATCCAAACTCATCGACCACAATGGCCATGTGGTCCTCACGCTTTTGCAACTGCGGCAATGCCGTGTCAATAGTCTGCTTGGGAGATAGATATAAAGCAGGACTGACAAATTCATCAACCGAGCGCTCTTCCAGGTCAGGCAACATCAGATCCCAGGTGCTCAAGGTCAATACACCTTTCACATTGGTAATATTGCCTCGATATATTGGCAAGCGATTAAAGCCATGCTTCATCACCAACCTGACGGCTTCTTTGATGTTACGGATTTCATTGAACCCGACCACATCAGCCAATGGAATCATAGCCTCACCAACCGTCGTATCGGCGAAACGAATTATCCTGCGAATCCTTTTTTTATCGATAGTCGTAGGGTCTGATGTTGAATCGGTGAGGTCCAGAAGGACCCTTAGTTCTTCCCTGGTAATGAACATGTTATGAGACACAGTGCCTCTTCCAACAATACGTGTAATAAACCTGGCAATTCCACTAAAAATGAAAATTATCGGATAAAACAGGTAGGAAAAAAATCTCAGGATATATATCAGCTTGCCGACTAATGAATCCGCATTCTGCTGAAAGACACTTTTGGGTACGACCTCACCTATTATCAATAATATGGGTGTAAGGATAACCACTGATATCAGGTCGCCATAGCGTCCAAAGTATTCCATGAAAATAAGCGCACCCAGTGTTGATATAACCACGGTTGCGATATTGGTACCAACTAGTGTCGTACCCAGAATGACATCAGGCTTTTTGAAAAATTTCAGAACAAGGCCAGCATCCTTTTCTCCCAGCTTGGCCCTGTGCCTGAGTTTGATTTTATCGGAATTTACCATGGCGATTTCCGAACCAGAGAAAAAGCCTTTCAAAATCAAAAAAAACAGGATCAATAAAAGTTCAGTCATAAAATCCATCAATGATCTCTCCTGTCATCCTCAGAATCAGCAGTTTCCCGCTCACCTGTATCTTGCGGTACATCTTGTACCTGTTCAGCTTCTTCATGATTAACCGGGATTTCGGTGCTGGATTCCTGTTCGTCTTCGTTGGAGGTAGAGCGTTTCGTTACTCTCAATTTACTGATGCGTAAATTCTTGATTTCCAGTGTTGTAAATTTATACCCCTCTGACTCTACCGTGGAACCCACTTCCGGCAGTCTGTCAAACAGTCTGAAAGCAACACCACCAATGGTGGTCATAACAGCATCATCAATATCAAAATTAGTCAGGTTATAAAAATCTGGAAGCCGCATATCGCCAGCAACGACATAGGTATTATCGTCTTCTTTCTGATAATACTCTTCATCTTCAATGTTGCCCGAAATTTCTCCGAATATAAATTTCAGTACATCTTTCATAGTAACAATGCCTGAAACTTCTCCGTATTCGCCAAGAATGATTGCCGCACGGGTATTATGATTCTGGAAATAATCAAACATCTCGTCGACTTTTTTTGTTTGGGGAACAAAATGGGCGGGCTTGAGAATCATGTCCAGTGTAACCTGTTCCAGGTCACCACCACCTCTGACCGTTCTCATAATATCTTCAGAATGCAAAAAGCCTATTACATTGTCCCAATGTCCCTGGTAGACAGGAATCCTCGGGTGGCAATACTTTCTGAACAACTCAATCAATTCCGGTACAGGCAAATTGCCATCAAGCAGTCGAATTCGCGGGCCTGGAGTCATAATCCGGGCAATATCTGTTTCCGCGGCTTCCAGTACATTATCAATAAGTACTCTTTCGGTAGCATCGATGATTCCCGTTTCCTCACCTTCCTCCAGCAGGGTACGCAACTGGTCACTCTGCAGGATATTTTCCTGTGCTACCTCTTCGCCGACGATTCTGGTGGTAATACGGTCTGACAGAAATCTTACCGCTTCCCGTAAAGGGGTAATCATTACCATCCAGCGAGGCAAGATCTTCGCTGAAATTCGAGTCGAGAATTTGACCGGGAAGCTCACAGCAATGGTCTTGGGTGTTACTTCTCCTATCAGCAGCAGTAGCGGTACCATGATAAGAATATTCAACCAGTCGATCATCGACTGGTCAAACATCAACAACAGAATGCCTGTCATGTTGACTGCAGAAGCAATATTGACTAATTCATTGCCGCACAGGATTGAAATAATCAATCGCCGGGGTTCATCAAGCATGGCATGAATTTGTTCAGAACGTTTATCGCGGCTTTGCCTCATTTTCTGCAAATCGATTCTGCTTAATGAAAACAAAGCGGTTTCTGAGCCTGAAAATATCGCTGAAGCGACAAGCAGCAGAACCTGCAAGAAAATACGGAATATCAACTCCATATCTGCAGGTACAAACTGTAGCGAATTATAAAATTGTATTAGCTCTTCCATCTCCAGACTTTATTACCGTTCTTATGATGATTAACAATATACTTTCAAGCGTCCTTAATGTATTTCTAATGTTGCATTGAGTTTTTTCTGGATAATTTATCGAATTGAATGATTGTAATCTATCCTTATGATAATAGCTCAGTGGTGTTATTTTGCGATTAATCACTTCCGTAAAGCGGATTCAACAGCACTACATATCGACTCGAGTACTTGTATTCGTGCGAATAATTTGTCTTCTCCGGCTATTAATGTCCATGGAGCATATTCCGTACTCGTACGGATAACCATTTCATTCACTGCAAGTTTATACTCGTCCCACTTTTCTCTGTTACGCCAATCCTCTTCGGTTATCTTGTGTCTTTTATAAGGCACCTTTTCTCTTTCTTTGAAGCGCCTTAACTGCTCTTCCTGGCTGATTTGTAGCCAAAACTTGAGGACAGTGGAACCACTTTCGGTCAATTGTTCTTCGAATGCATTGATTTCAGAATATGCCCGGTGCCATTCTTCATCTGAAGCAAATCCTTCGACACGCTCGACTAAAACACGCCCGTACCAGGATCGATCATAAATTGTTATATAGCCACAACGAGGGATTTCTTTCCAAAATCTCCATAAATAATGCCTGGCCTGTTCTTCTTTTGTTGGAGCTGCAACCGAAGAAGCCCTGTATAGTCTGGAATCAATAGCATTGGTAAAACGCCTGATGGCTCCTCCCTTGCCGCTGGCATCCCAGCCTTCGAATACTAGAACTATAGACTTCTTTTTGTTATACGAGTCCCAAATCAACTTGTTTGCCTTTTTTTGTAGTCCTTTTAATTTTGACTTGTATTGATTTCGAGATAATTTTTGAGAAAGGTCTACATGGTCAAGAATTGTGACCTGGGCATTTTTTCCATCGGGAAGTGTGGGAGAATGCGAAGTGATCTGGGTATCAGCAACATGAGGAGAGTCAACTCTGTCTTGAATTGCATCTCTTAGCGTTTTACCAACTGTAATATCCCGGTAACGGCGATTTGTTGCTTCAATCAAATACCAGGGAGCAATGCCCCTGTCAGTTTGCCTGATAATCCGTTCTGCGTTCTTTTCAAAAAAAGCATACTGTTTTGAAAATTTCTTTCGCTGAGGATGCATTTTCCACTTGCTTCTGTCATCTCTGGATAAAAGCCGTAAACGTTGCCTTTGTTCATTTTCTGAAAGATGGAACCAGAATTTGATAATGAGTGCGCCATCAAGCGTTAGCATTCTTTCAAAATCAACAATACGACTTAGCTCTGCATCTAATTCAGCATCAGTACACTTTCCAAGTACCCTGCGTTCTATTGGAGTCAAATACCACCCCCCGAATAACACAGAAATCTTTCCACGCGATGGCAGAGATCGCCAAAAACGCCAATAGCGGGGGCGTTCACGCTCTTCATCAGTTTCATCCCAGAATGCAAAAGTCTGCATTCCGCGGGTATCCAGCCATTTATTTAACCGATTGACTATTTCACCCTTGCCGGCACCTTCAACCCCTGAAACAATCACTACCACCGGAATATCTGATTTTTTTAATGCATGTTGAATCTGTAATAACTCAGCACGAAGCAACTCTTCTTGCTCTTTAAACGATTGTTTTGAAAGCTTTCTTCCGACTTTTGTCGCTTCAAACATTTCAGTATTCCACTCTAGTTTCTAAACTTTCACTGCAATAAGGCTAAACAAGTCAAGACCCTCGTCCAGTTCAGTGATTTCGTGACCAACAATAAAAATGAGTGCGACTCAAAGCATCAGAATTGAACTGACTGCTATAAACTTACTCCCATAATTATTCATCGCATTTTATAGTTATAATTCACCCGGTTTGTAAGTCGAATAATCTACCTGAATTATCTTATTCCTAATTTCACACGCTGTGCTTCCATGCGTTCCAGCTCATAAGCTCCTGACACTACGATCTTATTGTCAGGGGTGATATCCAAGTCCGGATTCAATGGATCATAATTGACATAATTTAAAATGACTTTCAGGGCATTTAACCTGGCCAGGTGTTTGTTATCAGAACGTATGATTGTCCATGGCGCATGTATCGTATGCGACCTTTTCAGCATCTCGTACTTGAGCTCGGTGAATTCATCGCGAAATTCTTCCGCATCCAGATCCACCTCACTTAATTTCCAACTTTGCAGAGGATCATTACGACGTTGCTTGAATCTTCTTGACTGTTCTTCCCGGCTGACACTGAAATAAAACTTGATCAAAATAAGCCCTTGATCGGTCAAATCTTTTTCGAAACCCGCCACACCTTCCATGAAATTTTCATATTCTTCATCGGTGCAATAACCGAATGCAGGCTCAATCATGGCCCGCGTGTACCAGCTGCGGTCAAACAGTACTATTTCTCCGGCACGAGGAAATTCTTTTACATATTTTTGATAATACCATTGTGTTCTTTCCTCATCGGTCGGTTTACCCAAGGCTATCACGCGATAATGCTTGGCATTCATATAATGCGTGATTCTTCTAATGGCTCCTGCTTTCCCTGCGCCACCTCGCCCCTCTAAAACCAGAATCATTTTTTTACCGCGGCGTTCAAGGCATTTTTGTACTTCTATTAATTCCGCCTGGTAAGGCTTTAATCCCTGTTCTTGTTTATTCTTACGATGAACTCCCTTTTTGAAGCTTTTTAACTCTTCTATTTCCTGTTTTAACTGTTCATTTTCTTCTTTAACCGAAGATAACTCCCTGCTCTGTTTGCGATAAGCGGTTTGAGATACCGTTTTTTTTGCAACTTTTTTACGGGTTGTTTTTTTTCGTGCTGTTTTTTTACGAGTAGTGGACTGAAGAGTATTCTGTTTCTTGGTAACAGTTTGATCGGTCATGGTCGTAGAAAATCCGTGTGGAAAATAGCAAGAGTCCGAATTCTAGCTAAATAAGTTTTTAACCACCTTGACTGGAATCAACGAAATTGTCATCAAACTGTAATAAATTCTATAAATAACAATGTTTTTTCTAAAGATGGTCCTAACAAGGGCCAAGGGCAAAAAACACTACGGCAGGACAAGTCAGGCGCTTCTTCAAAAATTGCTAAACGAACTAGAATTGAATGATCTACTCGTATGACTATTTAGATTAAGCTGTATTTATTTGAAGTTGGATTCCAATTAAGGGGGAGTGAGATGGTATTAAAGAAAACTACAACCAAGAAATCTGTTGCTAAGAAGCGTGTTCTACCTAAAGCAGTATCCGGGAAGAAAACCACAAAGAAAAGAATAGCTAACAAGAAAACCAGCACAAGACAGCGTCGGACTATTTCTAATGCAAATCTGGATCAGAAGCTCAATAGACTGATAGCGCAAGTGAATGAATTAGCTTCACACTTACAAAAGCTTTCATCACAAGTCGATTCACTCACTTCACTCAATGGTAAGAATTCAAAAATTAAAAAGAATAAAAAGATAAAAAAAAATAAGCATAAAAAAAGGAAGAAATAATTCATCCTGTAGATAAAACTGGATTCAGGTTGTCTTTTTTGGACGCAATAAATAGTTTATTTTTTTTGGGGCTATTATTGTACTTATTGGCATTCCCAAACCGAAAAAGAGAATCGGTTTTTAGCGTTTTCTTGCTGTAGTTTCCGAAGTCATTTAGCAGCTACCGTTAGGTCTTGCACTGCACGCAGGAAACCACAGTCAGTTTTATTAACCAGCAAAGAATTTCCTGCCAATCATCTGATTATTGCCGGTCAGGCTTTTTGCGCTCTAGGGCTAATACCTTGGTTTTAAGATACACGCCCAGTGCCATCAATACGGCTGAAATAAATACCAGTTCGTTTACGTAAGCCTCTCCATGAATCAGATAAAGACCTGCGGTTATTCCCGCGGTAGTCCAGAATAGCACCACGGAAATAATCCAGTGAAACCTGATTCGTTTGTAATCGGACTCCCAGGTTTTGAGTGGATCGTTTTTCTCTTCTCTGGTGACCGCCAGGTTGCACTCCGGGCAATGAGTATCAGATTCAGATAATTGACGACCGCAACCTTTGCATATGTGGGTAAACATATTTTTGCCTATATTTTTCTGTCATGACGAAGCTTTTGTTACCTTATTTTGATTAGAAATCCCTCCTTAGTAAAGTGCATCGACATCATCAGGTACTTATCACTGAGCTTGATCAATGTGCGAGCTCTCATAATTGGATTAAAATTATCGTGAAACATTATTAGAATTATCTATGGTTCGGGTATCAATGTTGCTGGTCTGCTGAAAAGTTACCGTAAATGTATATCGGTTTAATAGCTTATAGATAACGTTTGAATAACGTTTGAATATCATTTGTATATCTCTTCACAGAACAGTCATAAAGCTGTAAT
>JABDQZ010000002.1 GCA_013041975.1 Gammaproteobacteria bacterium | reverse complement strand
TGACAACGCCAGCGGCTTTTGCGCCTTGGGCATCGATAATATCCATGGATTCCCTGACAGAGGTTCCGGCAGAAATCACATCATCAATAATTAGCACCTTGCCTTTGAGTTCGTGGCCGACAATGATGCCACCCTCACCATGATCCTTGGCTTCCTTACGGTTGAAGGCATAAGGTACATTCATATTATGGTGATCAGCCAGGGCAGCAGCAGTCACTGCTGCCAGCGGGATGCCTTTGTAGGCAGGGCCATATAGCACGTCAAACTCGATACCTGAATCAGCAATGGCCTGTGCGTAGTAGCGTCCAAGTCGTGCCAGGCTGTTTCCAGTATTGAAAAGTCCGGCATTGAAAAAATAGGGGCTGATGCGGCCTGACTTGAGGGTGAATTCACCAAAACGTAATACACCGGTATTCAACGCAAAATCAAGAAATTCTTTTTGGTAGGACTGCATGTTATCTCCTGTGCTCCAGTCAGTCAGTTAATTGCGGATATGTTACCCTTAGCCATCATTTTTTTCTAAAGCATTTTACCATGCGTGTTATCACGGCAAACCTGAACGGCATAAGAGCAGCGGCCAGAAAAGGGTTTTTCAACTGGTTGCCACAACAGCAGGCTGACTTTGTCTGTTTACAGGAGCTCAAGGCCCAGCTTGATCAGATAGAAGATCCGCTGTATCACCCTGAAGATTTTAACTGTTATTACCATCAGGCTGAGCGCAAGGGATATTCAGGGGTTGGTTTGTACAGCCGTTATGAACCAGATGATGTGATTGAAGGCATTGGCTGGAAGGATGTCGATGCTGAAGGGCGTTATATTGAAGGTCGATTCGGGCGTCTGAGTGTCATTTCTCTTTATCTGCAATCCGGCTCTTCCAGTGAAGAGCGCCAGCAGATCAAGTTTGATTTTCTGGATCGTTTTATGCCCTATCTTAAATCGCTAAAACGTAAACGCCGTGATTACATCGTTGCTGGTGACTGGAATATTGCTCACCAGCAAATCGATCTGAAAAACTGGCGTGGCAACCAGAAAAACTCGGGTTTTCTGCCCGAGGAGCGTGCCTGGATGGATGAACTGTTTGGCAAAGCCGGTTATATCGATGCTTTTCGTGAACTTGAACAGGAACCGGATCAATATACCTGGTGGTCAAACCGGGGACAGGCATGGGCAAAGAATGTTGGCTGGCGTATTGACTATCAGGTTGTTTCCAGGGCCTTCAAAGGCAAGGTATTGAATACGGCGATCTACAAGGATGAACGTTTCTCGGATCATGCGCCGTTAACCATTGATTACGATTATGAGCTGAAATGAAAACCTGGTTGTCTGCATTATCAGCTTATAAAAATCCCCGCATTGTCGCGATGCTGTTTCTCGGTTTTTCGGCCGGGTTACCGATTCTGCTGATTTTTTCTACGTTATCCCTGTGGCTGAGAGAAGCCGGCGTGGAGCGAAGTGCAGTTACCTATTTCAGCTGGGCAGCGCTGGGTTATTCATTCAAATTCGTGTGGGCTCCTTTGGTCGATAAGCTGCCTTTGCCTTTCCTGCATGCAATGCTGGGTAAACGCCGTAGCTGGATGCTGATTGCACAATTGATGGTCATTGCTGCCATGGTCTGGATGGCGATGAATGACCCTGCATCTGCTAATGGGCTAACCTTGATGGCACTTGCGGCTGTGTTGCTGGGGTTTTCCTCTGCTACCCAGGATATTGTCATTGATGCCTGGCGTATTGAAGCAGTACACAGTGATCTGCAATCGTTGATGTCGGCCAACTACGTGGCAGGTTATCGGATAGGAATGATCGTGGCAGGTGCGGGGGCGTTGTATATGGCCGAGTGGCTGGGTTCAACCCGCGAAGTCTATGTCTACGGGGCATGGCAACTGACTTACATGGCAATGGCGGCGACAATGTTTATCGGCGTGGTGACAACCTTGTTGATACCGGAGCCTGAGCGAACACAGGAATCCAGCTATCTTCATACGGCAAGGGATTATGCAAGGTTTTTGATGCTGTTTGTGGTCCTGGTGTTTACCTTGATTATTTCCTATCTGGCGCTGTCAGATATTTCGGCGGCGATAAAACTCTGGATTGCCGAGACCAGTGCCAATGGCAGGCTTGCTGCATTTGCCGCAGAGATGTTTCGTTTGCTTATGGCCTTGTCGGCAGCGATTGCTGTTGGCTGGTTACTGGTAAAGACGCAGGTTGCTGACAAGCGTATGTTGCAGGATACCTATATTGAA